>NZ_JADDYK010000053.1:87025-99382 GCF_015163615.1 Vibrio sp. OPT18 | reverse complement strand
GACTGAGGTGTTGCATCAAGCACGATCACTGCGTCTTTGATGGCTTCTTCTACCGTTTTCTTTTGTTCGGTTCGATAGAAAAGCTTGTACAGCGCAGGCATTACAAACAGAGACAACACGGTTGCTGCAGCCAAACCACCGATAATGGTTGCCGCCATCTGGTCAAATAGCAGGTCACTAAGCAGCGGGATCATGCCAAGTGCTGTGGTGAGCGCGCCCATTGAGATCGCCATTGTACGGTTCACGGTTGCTTCTTTGATTGCATCAGACAGTGAGCGACCGTTTTTACGTTCAAGCTCGATTTGGTCCATCAATACAATGCCGTTCTTGATGATCATACCAGTCAAGGTTACAGCGCCAATCAATGCCATGAATCCGAATGGTTTATCCAACAGCAATAAGCTGAATGTTGCACCCGTCGCCGCAAGCGGTAGGGTGGTAAAGATGATCACTGGCTGTTTGAAGCCGTTAAACATCGCCACTAAGATAATCACCATCAACAGCATTGCTTTAGGTAGCTGCTTAAGAATATCGCTGACGGCTTTGTGCTCGTCGTAATATTCGCCGCCCCATTCCAAGTGGTAACCATGGGGAAGGTGGATGGATTCAATTTGTTCTTTAACCGAGTTTCTTACCGCTGCAGGAGTGGCGTAACGACCAACGCCAGCTTGTGCGGTGATGGTTTTTACACGGTCGCGACGCCAAATCATGGTCTCTTCACTGGTCAGCTCAAAGCCATCAATGACTTGACCCAGTGGAACGCTGTGAATGCCTAACAGAGAGCGAACCGGTAGAGTTTCAAGCGATTGAATTGAGTTCTCTGTGCCACGCAGTTGAATCGTGACTAGCTCATCATTCAAGTTCATACGACCCAGTGGCATGCCTTCTGACGCGCGTTTCATCGCGAATGCAATGTCGGCACGGTTAATACCGGCTAGACGCATCTTGTCTTGGTTGATGACAGGTTCTAGAACCTTGCTCTTTTGTCGCCAGTCGTCACGAACGTATTTGGTGTCTGGATGTTGTGCAAAGATCGCTTTAGCTTGCTCTGATAAGTCGTGAAGCACCTCGACATCAGGGCCGGAGAAACGCGCTTCAACACTGAATTTATCAGCAGTCGCCAGTTTTAAGCTTCTAAAACGAGGGTCGGCGTTTGGAAACTCTTCCATTAACCATTTGTCACCACGCGCAATCAGCGGGCTGAGTGACGGGAAATCGATCGCGTTAATCAAGATCTGACCATAAGCAGGGTCAAACGGTTCTGGCTCAATGGTTACTGAGAAGCGAGGAGCACCAGCACCAACGTACGTTGAAATACTCTCGACTTCGGGCTGTTCTAACAACCACTGTTCGATGCGCTTCATGTCTTCTGAGGTTTGTTCAACCTTAGCGCCATTTGGTAGCCAGTAATCTAGGAATAGGATGGGCCTGTCGGCTTGTGGAATGAAGTTAACCGCGATGCTCGGGACAGCTAATGCCGTCACTAATATCAGCGGAATAAGCCCCGTCAGTGCTTTGAGTGGGTTATCTACCGTCCAGTTTACGCTCTTACGGTATAAGCTCACTTTGGTGTTGTCAGCTTGTTTGCTTGGCTTGATAAAGAACCAACACATCAAGGCCGTGAAGGTCATAGCTACAAGCCAAGATAATAACAGTGAAGAGGCGATGATAAGGAATACCGAGCTTGCGAACTCAGCCGCATCGGTTTTTGAAAAGATAACAGGGCTTGCACCCATGATAGCAATAACTGTCGCGCCAAAGAGTGGTGTTGCTGTCTCTTTAACAGAATCAATTGCGGCTTTGGTGCGGTCGACGCCTTTGTTGATTTTAACGATCATCATATCGGTGATGACAATGGCGTTATCCACCAACATGCCGAGCGCAAGAATGAACGTACCTAACGAAACTCGGTGTAAGTCAATTGACGCGATGTTCATGTAGATAAGCGTCAGCAAGATAGTCAGCAGTAAGCTTGAGCCAACAATGGTCGCGCTTTTTAGTCCCATGAATATCGATAGGACGATGAACACAATCGCGACACTTTCTAGCAAGTTTTGTACGAAGTTATCGATTGATTTCTGAACTTCTTCAGGCTGGTTTGCGACCGTCGAGATATCAACGCCCAACGGCAGAGTTGCTTGGAAGTCGCTGACGATCTGATTGATTTCATCGCCAAGCGATACCACGTTAACGCCTGGCACAGGGCTCATCGCTAGCGTGACCGCAGGTACGCCGTTGTAACGGTTCTCGGTCATCATTGGCTCTTGGTAGCCCATGGTGATGTCTGCGATATCGCCCAAACGGATTAAGCTGGTTCCGAATTCACTGACACCGCCTTTAATCATCAGGTTTTTGATGTCGTCTAATGAACCAAACTCGCTCGACTGTTGAACACGAATACGTTCAGTGCCTGCTGAAAATTTGCCCGCATCAAAGGTCATGTTCTGAGTATTAAGCTGTGACCAAACTTGTGTGATAGATAAACCGTATTGCGCCAATCTTTCATCTGGGATATCGATATGAACAACACGTGGCTGAACACCGTGTAACTCAATCTTCTTAATGCCATCGACGGTTTTAATTCTGCGTTGGAGTTCTTCTGCGTAACGTCTTAGCTCAGCAGGCGAAGCATCCTTACTGTGGATAGAGAAAAGCATGCCGTAGACTTCAGAAAACTCATCCTGCACGACACTGATCTGCGCCGTCGAAGGCAGTAACAGCTTCATGTCAGACACTTTACGACGCAACAAGTCCCACTCTTGTGGTAGTGCTTTTGAATTAAGAGACTCTTTAAGGTCAACAAACACCATCGACATGCCCGGACGAGACAGTGAACGCAGTCGGTTCAATGACCCCATCTCTTGCAGTTTAGTTTCAACGGTATCCGTGACTTGTTGCTCCACTTCTTCTGCAGAAGCGCCGGGGTAGAGTGTCACTACAACGGCCGTTTTGATGGTGAAACTTGGATCTTCGAGCTTGCCAAGATCAAAGTAAGAAAACAGGCCCGCGATAACACTCAATGCAGTGAAAAACAGGATAAAGGTGCGTTGTTTGATTGCAAAATCAGCTAGATTCATCATGATTTACCTACAGGCTCTTAACTTGAATATCAGAGAAGTGTTGGCCTTCCATGACGTATTGAGCACCACTTACCACAACGAAGTCGCCATCGCTAAGCGTAGATTCAACACACACGGTATTTTGAGACATCGAAACCACGTCCACAGTCACGCCGTGCGCTTGTTCGTTTTTAACGGTGAATACTTGCTCGATACCCGATTGGTTGACGATCGCGGAATACGGTAAGCAGAAATTATAGGTTGGTTCGCCAAGTTGAGTCGTCAGTGTGACGGCTTTGCCCGGTAACACAGATTTATCGGCTGACTCTACATGGTAAGTCACCGCGTAGGTCTGCTTAATAGGGTGAGGGGATGTGGCAATTTCAGAGGCGTGCCCAATCAGTTTTTCCTCTGAGCCATACCAATTGATACCAGCGGTTTGATTCGGTTGGAATTCATGAATCAAGTTTTCTGGGACTTGGATTTTAACTTCAAGCTGATCAGGGTTGTGGATCGTGAAAACTGAAATGCCCGGAAGGACTTGTTCAAACTGATCGAAGTTAGATGCCGCGACCACGCCGTCAAATGGCGCGAGCAGTTGGGTGTAACGAATCGAATCTTTTGCGCGGCGTATGTTTTGCTCAACCACTTTAACCGCGGCTTCACTTCTTTCATAACCACTGATTGCGCGGTCCAGATTAACATCAGCAATCGCGTTGTCAGCAATGGCTTGTTTCACTCGAGCAAGTTCAGTTTTAGCTAGCTTGTGTGCGGATTTTGCTTCAAGAGAACGGGCTTGTAACTCTTCCAACGCCACTTGGTAATCGTGCGGGTCGAGTTGTGCCAATGGTTGGCCTTTCTTAACTGAATCGCCAACAGAGACCATCATATTTTGAATTGTGCCGGGTACACGAAATGCGACGCCAGCCGTTTCTGATGACTGCAATTTGCCAGTGAACGATTTTTCAACTTGATGAGAGAGGGGCTCAAGTTGGATAACTTGAATCGGGCGCGTTTGTTTTTGAGCTGTCGTCGCCTCAGAGTCATTACAGCCAAACAGAGCAGTTAGGCTTAGTGCAATGACTGTGTATTTGAAGATAGGTGTTTGTTGAAAGATAGACGAACGCTGCAAAACAGATGAATGTTGAGATATAGGCTTCATGGATTACTCCTGTCAATTTATGGAGCAATTCTATCTTTCAGTTTTGTTTAGATAATCTAGTCTATTCGCGAAACACTGTCATGATATTCGTTACAATAACTAAAGATTTGGAAGTTCTTGTAATAGAAAATCAATCAAAAGTTGAGCAGAATGACTCAGCGCTTTGCGTTGCGGGTAGAGTAGCCATGCTTCTTCTTGTTGAAGGTTCTGGTCAGGGAACAGGTTAATCAAGGTTCCGTCTTTGAGTTGTTGTCGTACCAAGAGTTCCGGCAGTAATGCGATGCCTCTGTGACGTGTCGCACCACCGATCACGAAGCCGATACTGTCACTCACCACCGAAGGCTCGACCTTGATGATGTGGTCTTTGATGTCCCATTGCTTGTCGATGTCACCACTTGGCCATCGAAAACACACAAAGGGGTAGTTGGTGAGCTCCCTTAAGCTTGAAGGCGTGCCTTCTTTCTCTAGAAATTCAGGGCTGGCGACAAAAACACGCTGTAAAATCATAACCTTGCGCGCCACTACATTAGCATCACTTAACGTACCACCGTGCATTGCCAGATCTAACCCTTGTCGGTACATATCGACAAAACCATTGCTGATCGTTCGAATATCAAGCTCGATCTTTGGGTACATATCTTGGAATTTAAACAGCGTCGATTGCATGATGTCGCTGGTTTCTGGCAACAGGCCAATCTTAACTTGCCCGTGTGCAACTTCTGATAGGTTAGAGGCAATATGGTTCGCTTTGTCGAGCGCACTTAACGCATTGAGGAGCTCTTTATAATAAAGCTCACCAGATTTGGTTAAAGAAAGGCTTCGTGTGGTTCTAAAGAACAGTTGAATGCCGAGAGACTTCTCAAGGTCGTTAATTCTGCGGCTAACGTTAGCGCGGGGAAGGTCAAGTGCATTGGCAGCGGCAGTAAAACTACCCAGTTCGACAACGGTGGTAAACAGCTTTAGATCTTCGATTTTCATAACAACGGCATTTAATCGTTTTTAGAACAGTATGTTGGCATCGTATACCAATTGGATTTTAAAATCGAAGCGTTCTTTAATTTGGCTTGTTTGAGGCAACAAAAAGCCAGCCGATAAATGATTATCAAAGCTGGCTTTGTGTCCACATCGGACAAGACTGCTCTATTTTTCGCTTTGGACTAAGCAGCTTGTTCTTTCACCTTAGACCATACTGGTTTAGCGACCTCGACCATCTACCATCACGATGATGGTTTTAGAAATGATGCTCAGATCAGCGGCAATCCAAGACTTAACAGAACATAGGCTTAGTGCGTAACTGTGGTCAAAACCTACTTTACGACGTACATCATCAATACAGGTGTCGTAACCTTGATTCACTTGTGCAAGCCCTGTAATACCAGGCATTACACCGTATGTACGGTCAGCAAAATAAGGGATTTCGTTCTCTAGTTTGGTGTAAAAAGTAGGGCGTTCAGGGCGTGGGCCAATTAGAGACATTTCACCTTTCAATACATTGAACAGTTGTGGCAGTTCATCAAGACGTGTCTTTCTCAAAAAGCGGCCAACGGGCGTGATTCGTGGGTCATTCGCGGTAGCCCAAACTGCACCAGAGCGAGTTTCTGCATCTTCGTACATGCTTCGGAACTTCATGATCTCAAAGATTTCCATTTTCTCCGGTGTCGATTTACCAACACGCAGTTGACGGTAGAAAATAGGGCCACGAGAAGTGAGTGCAATCGCCATCGCAATCAACGGAAATACGGGCGCTAGCAAAATCAAAGCAATCAGTGAGCTTACGAAATCGAAAGTACGTTTAGCACGTGAGATTTTGTATTGGTATAGGTTTTGGGTAGATAGCTGTTCAATGTTCATCATAATAAGTCCTTAATGATTCGCTCGTGTCCAAGGTGAGTTTTCTAGTCCGATTAGGTAACGAATGCCACCAATGAAGTTGGCGTAGTGTCCAACTATCAAATAAGAGATTAACGAAATAGGTTTGTTTACTAGACGCTTCGGCAAGATGCAGCCAAGGACGCCAATGGTATAAACGGCAACTTGAGTCCATAACAGCGCTTCAAATACCAAGTAGTTACTAAGTAAGATTGAGCATACTAAGCACACAATCATTAAATAGGGAGTGAGTAGGCGAAGTCCTTTTCCTGAAAAGAACGCAAACGCGATGCCTTTGAACTTCGGGCTAAACAAACCAAATAATCGAATCGCTTGTTGCATGTTGCCCGCTGAAATACGAAGTCTTCTTTTGAAGTCCGTTTCTAGGTTCGATTCCTCTAGCTCTAATGCCACCATTTGGGTTTCGTATTCTGCGATGTAACCTTGTTTAACGATTTGCATCGGTAAGATGAAATCATCATTAATAGTGTTGAGTGGAAGCAGTTCAAACAGGTGTGTTCTAAACAAGTAGAAAGCGCCATGAGAACCCAAGCTAGAACCTAATGAAGCCTCTGACTCTTTAACCGCGGTTTGGTACTGCCAGTAAGTGTTTTCGCCTTCGTTGCCTGTTGGACAAAGTTGATACGTTGCGTTTACCACTCCAACCTTGTCACTTTCAAAATGAGCGGCAGCTATAAGCAAAGCATCCAATGAAATAAGAGCAGAAACATCACTCATCGCTGTAATATCACTGGTTATACGTGTCACTTCTTCATTAACAACCGCGACTTTACCTCGGTTTAATTTATGGTCATGTATCTCAAAATAAACATCACTGCACATTGCTTCTTGGATGGTCATTTGAGCAATTGCGACCGTGTTATCGGTACAACCATCGCAAGCGATAATGACTTCCAACTTCTTTTTTGGGTAATCGAGTGAAGCAAGGTTACGAATCTTGTCTGCGATCCACTGTTCTTCGTTAAATGCAGGAACAAGAACGGTGATGGTCGGTAACGTACAATCTTGCTGCTCCTCTTTGTAACAACGATGACTCTCTTCAACTTGACGTGCTGGGTGGCTTTTCGCGTACCAGCGCAGCAACAAAGGGTAGGCTGCGTGATGATAGACAATCAACGCACCTGAAAATAAACAAAGTCCCGCAAGCAACCAATCGATCATGCGTAGGCTCCTTCTGAGATATCGTTGTAAGACGAGACCATTTTGATGATATCGAAGTTCTCAAGAACGTAGTGTCGAGGTGATAAAAAGCGTTCATTTTGATTCTCTAACAAGGCATTGGCTAATCCCGTGATACTGCCTTTTTTAACGAGTGTTCCGCTTATAGGGCACAAGGTTTCGTCGACAGCGCCAACGTCCATTGCGACGGTTGGGATATTGCATGCTTGAGCTTCGAGTGTAGAAAGCGGCAGACCTTCGTGGCGTGAAGGTAGGCAGAAGGTATCCAACGCTCCGTAAAACGTGGTCATGTCTTCAACTAGGCCAAGAAAGATCACTCGGTCACTCAGATTCAAGCGGCTAGTAAGTTGCTCAAGTTGATTTCGCTTCGTACCGCCGCCAGCCAATACGACAACCATGTTTTCAGGTAAAAGAGTCAGTGCTTTAATAAGTTGGTCTTGGCCTTTAACATGCTCTAATCGACCTGCACAACCTATGATGTGTTTGTCTGTCGGCAGGTTTAGACTCGCTCTCGCGTGTTCTTTCGACATTGGCTCAAACTTCTCGCAATCCACGCCGTTTTTGATGGTAATGATGTTCTCATAAGAAAAAGCGGTGCGTAGTTGGTTATAAACACGTGTTGCGTCGGCAACTAATGTTGGTTGAGCGGCCTTTAAAGCAAGCGCTTGTAATCGACGACGTTTGTTGTTGTTCAGATGCCAAGCGTCATGTTCGGTATGGATTCGAGTTGGAACCCCTGTTACGCGAGCGGCATAACCAGCGTATAACAGTGGGCCTATATGATGGGTATGAACCACATCAGGGCGAATCGCGTTGAAAGCTTTAATTAGCTTAATAATGACATTGAATTGTACGCCTGGTGCTTTATCCAAAAAGACGATTTGTTCTTTGTATGGCTCTAGCTTCGGCCAGTTGTTTATAGACTCTTGTTTTGTACCCTCTAAACTGACAATCAACACTTGGTCTGTTGGTTTAGCAAGGCGCAGCAAATCCAGAGTTAAGGTTTCTAATCCACCCGGTGCAAGGTGCTGAACAACGTGTATGATCTTTTTGCCATGCTTCGTTAAATGCGTATTCATAATTTGGACCCTGCCTTTATAATTCTTGTTTCGCCTTTCTGACGTTTCTATTGAAATAATTTCTTTAAAACGTTTAACTACACAAGGAGATTGCAGGAGTTGTGCCAATTAAATAACCTATATTTTTCAGTTACTTACATCATTTAGTTCCAGGGCGGTTTTCATTTCTCAAAATGGGAATCAAAACAAAATACGATTGAATGGCAGTTTGAATCATAGGGCTTGGGTAAATCGAAAGTGGGATTAGAACTTGGGGCTTTAAACAAACACAACGCCAAGCGAGTGTTGGCGTTTTGCTCTAGGATGCACGAAACTAGAAAGTTAGAAAGTTAGAAAGTTAGAAAGTTAGAAAGCTAGAAAGCTAGCAAGTCAAATTATGGCTTTGAGGCTGACTAGCTCATTTTAGGGATCACCGTTATCACAGGGACACCCAAGATATCTTCGATTTCGTCTTTACGTTTGATTGAAGAATCAAACAGTTCAAACAATACCGCTAAACCAATACCCAAACCGATACCTGCAACGAATCCAGCCAGAATAAAGACAAAAGTCGGCATGTTAGATTTGATACTCGGTGTGAAAGGCAAATCAATAATCTTCACACGTTTGTTTTGCTCAAATACACCAAGAGAACCCGTTAGCTGAGCCATTTCATAACGCTCTGTCAGTTCATCATATAGTTGACGTTTGATTTCAACTTGACGTTTAAGGCGGTACATCTCTTTTGCATTTTCGCCGAAGTTATTGGCCTTATGTTCTAATTCGAAAATCATAGTACGAAGGCTTTTGGTCTCTTCAGTTAAAGACTCAAAGCGAGCACGAACCAGCTGTAGGCTATGTAATTGAGTGACCAGAAGAGGTTGGGTATCAGAAAGTTTGTTCAGTGTCGTGCTACTTGCGATGTCCCAAAGCTGGTCGCTGTTCATCGTTGGCTGGGTTACCTCGAGTAAACTCTTACGTTCATTCTCTAGTCTGTCTAGCTCACGCACTTTAGCTTGCACAGCACTGTGTTTATCTGTGTATTTTGCTTGTAACAAGGTTAGATCGCTTCGAATGTCGATGATCTGGTCTTCTAATTTACCTATCACAGGGTTGGTTCGTGAAAGTTGTTGGTCGATTGACCCTAAACTTTTTTCGACACCCGATAACTCAGCCTCTTTTTCTGCCAGTGTTTGTTTGAGTGACGCTAAGCGATTCAAACTTTGACTTTGTACCTCAGGTGTCGACTGGACGTTTTCGTTCATGTACAAGGCTAAAGCTTCTTCCGCTTCTTCAAGTTCCACACTCCGTTTGTCGATATGAATTTTTAAGAAGTTACTTGAGTCTTCAATCGATGAACGTTCCGGCGCGAGCAACTGTTCAATGAAATGTTCACTTACCGAGCGCAGCGTCGCTTCCATTCCATTTGGTGTGTTCGACGTTAGACTTATCTTTAGAAAATCTTTTCCAAGCTGAGTCACCGATAAACGCTGAGACAGGTCTGTAATGATCTCTTGTTTCTTAATTTCAGGCATATCTGGCGTGGTTAGTTGCAGTTCATCAGCGACCGAGTAAAGCACATGTCGACTGTGAAGCAGTGTTCTCAATGCATTAAGTCGGTCTTTGAGCATGGTCGAAACGGCGATGTCTTCCAAGAACGGATTCATCTTGGCCGTTTCTTGAATCAACATACTGGTATGCGCGTCATATTTAGTTGGAGCCAACTTGCTCACACCAAAGCCTACAAAGGGCAAAATAAGCATTGGTAGTACGATAACGTAGCGTTGGCGCCACATCGCATTGATGATAACTAATAACCGCAATTTCAGATTATTCATAATAGCTCCAACATCCAATGTACGAAGTTACCACGGTTCTGCCAGCTTTCTTGTTCGACGACAGATATAGGTGAATTGCTCAGTTGACGTGCATGATCAAGCGCCCAAATCATTTGGTTCGCACTACCAACAGTCGTTACGTGCTCTTGATATGGAACCAAAGCAGGGAACGGTGTTGTGATAATGGGTGTGCCAGCCGCAAGGTATTCCATTAGTTTGAGTGGGCTACAAGCTCGGATCTGCTCGTTATCAACAAACGGCAGCAAGCTCACATCCCAGTGTTGAGAATAGCTTGGCAGCGTGTGATGTGGACGTGGGCCAAGGTAATGTACATTACTCGACTTAGGCAGCATGAGCGTATCAAGCTCGTTTGGGCCAATGAAAACAAAGTCCCATTCCGGCATCGCATTCGCAACTTGACCAATCATTTCATAATCCAGCCATTTAGAAAGGCTGCCATAAAAACCAGCAATAGGGCGGTGGTTGCTTGGTAAATCATTCGCTCTGGGTGCGGGTGTTGAAAATAGGTCTACGTCGACACCATGTGGTAGCAAGTGCGCTTTATGCTTTGGAAATTTATCCATCAATTTTTTGCTAGCCGCGAATATAAGCGTCGATTTATCGATTAGTTCCGATTCGTGCTGTGCAACGGTTTCATGATCAACACCAGCCAGCGCGCTAAAATCATCACCGCAGTAATAAACCACAGATGACTCGCCTAAGTGTCCGCACAAATCAACAGCGGTCGGAAGAGAAGTCCATAGGATAGGCGCGTTAAGATTAAGCTCCGCAATAACTGGTTTTAGTTGGTGCAACATCATTTGCTGAGCCAACTTTCTAGAAAATTTAGAAGCAGGCGCAGGGATTGTCTTTAAGTTAACGATAGTAATGTTGTCGTGTCCCTCAGAGTCGAGCATGTTTTGAGTAACGGCCTTGGTTTTACCAAACAACTTGTTGAACGCTCGGCTTACATCTTTGGCGGACAGCTTCGGTTGTCTTAGGCCAATAGAGTTGACCCATAAGACTTTGTGTTGCTTAGCAAGGTGACGAACTAAATGTTGAGTCGATGAAGGTAGGCCACCAAAGTCTTCACCAAATACGATTAAATCACGCATGGTCACCTCCATGAGTCTCTAACGAATCGAACATATCGGATTCTGTCACTTCAATGGGTTTAATGTGACCGACAACTCGAGCTGGGTTGCCGCCTGCGATTGAAAAGGCCGGGATATTCTTTGTTACGACGCTGCCTGCGGCTATTACGGCACCTTCGCCGATGGTTACGCCACCTTTAACCGTCACATTAGTGCCCAGCCAAACATCGGGTTCAAGAATGATGTCGCCGATTTGCTGAGGGTCGTCACCTTCACCTAGCGCTCGGCGTTTTGCATCAAGCGGGTGTCCAGAGTATCCAAATAGGAACGCGCCTCCAGCGATTCGTACGTTGTCAGAGATAACGACTTTACCGCCAACAGCGATAGTCGACTGCCAACCAATGTCGACGTTGTTGCCAATCGACAATAGTGGGTGTTCCAAGCCTTCAAGTGGCTGAGTACAACCAGAGAATGTCGTGTGGCCAGAGATACGGCAGTTATCGCCAATCGAAATTTGTACCGGACCGCTGACGAAAGGTAGACCACCATACAAATACAGGTGCTTGCCACATTGAGCCACACGACCTTTGAAAGCCGGAGTCCAGTAGAAAAATCGCGTAAAGCCAGAAACCAAATTCACCACTAGCTTGTGCGCTTGATATAGACAACGATTAAGTATTTGAGGGGTAGGTAGCTCTGCGCTTCTGATGTTTTTCAAAATGAAAAACACATTTCTAATTCGCGAATTAGGATGAAACTTAAGCCAATGTTTGAATTGATGTATAGATACTGACGTCATAATGAAAATCCTCTGTTTTGTTATATAGAAGTACTTTCATATACTGTGCCATTTAATAAATATAATATTTTCAATGAGTTAAAATGTAGCGTTTAGGTTTTCTCATTTTGACAGGCAGTTTGAGATACGTTTGAGACGCAAACTGTGAGTGCTGCGAGGATATAAATCGGCCAGTTAAAGCCTTGAGTCAAAAATGTACCCGACACGATAGTTCCAATCAGACCTGCATAGATCGCATAGGCGACCGCGTTAAGTTCAGGTGCGATTTCTTTGGGCGA
>NZ_JADDYK010000053.1:64638-86975 GCF_015163615.1 Vibrio sp. OPT18 | reverse complement strand
GCTTTTTAATCTTGCTAACGTAGAGCGAGAGGTTTTGATCAAAGAAACGATAAGGCAGACAAAAATGATCAGACCAATAAAGCCTGTTTCTGCCAACACACCAAACCAAGTACTGTGAACGGCGTGATTCAGTCCGTCCCAGTGCGAACTATAAAAGAAGTAGTTCGAGAAGAAGTTGTTCAACCCTACGCCAGTCAGAGGATTCTCAACTGCCATTTTTACTGCTGCTTCCCATGCATAGATTCGCCCCATTGCAGATTCATCGATACCTTGTTCAGCTGCACCACCAGAAGATCTGTCTGAGATACCAGCAACTAAATAGAGCACTACGGCCGCGACAGATCCTACAGAGATTAACAGGACTTTAGAGCGCACTAGCTTCCACGCAAAAATACCAATCACCGCAATACACCCCAGTAGTCCGCCACGGCTTTGAGTAGCAATAATGGCGGCGAGCAGTAACAAACAAACTAAGGTACTGATTAAACGTTTGGAGCGTGAGATGCCAGTCGTGGTGGCTTGGCTTATCGTAAAGGCGAGTGGGAACATCAGTACCAGTGCTAGGTCGTTCGGGTCGCCTAACATAGAACCAAAATCGCGGCCAATAGTCACACGTGATCCCTCGACAAGCCCAATACCATTTACTGAGTTGTACACGGCAATAGAGCTGACTAAAGCGCCAGCGTAGATAATCGTCATCGCGGTTTTTGCGAGATTTTCCGTGGTGTTTACTAGCCAAGTAATCGCAAGCGTCATCACGATAATTTTCCAATAAACGCCCTTGAATTCTGCTAGTGCTATTGGCCTGTTGGACGCGAAGATAATACCAATGAAAACCAATATCCAAAATATGGCGAGCCAATTTAAACAAGGGTGCCAGAAGATTTTAAGCTCTTTACTAATTAATGCATGCCAGAGCAAAGCTGACAGTGCTCCTAGTGAAAGCATCAGCGGTATTTTTAACGAATAGAGCTGAGGTACGGCTTCGTGAATTCGGAAAAATGAAAAGACAACGAACAATAGAACTAACCAGAATGTCTTGTTTAACACGAATAACCCGGCTAATGGCACAAGAGCGAGCGCCACAATGACAGCAGGGTGAGGCACAAAGTACCAAACAACACCAAGCCCAGCACACAAGGTGCTGATCGTGATGATGACTGGCAATCTATTGGCTTCAGGGTTGACCATTGTGACCTCTATTGGCAAATAAACTCTTTATGACTCGGCTCGTAATCTTTTTAAGACGTAGTTACGCCTGATGTTAAAGATTGCAAAGTGAGTGCCAGTTATGCATTTTGTTTAAATTACTGATTTAATGTTGGATTATTAAGTGAGGGCGTAGCCTTGAGGTGAGTTTTGTCATTTTGAGAATCAGTATAAAACTGACTAAAGTACTTAAATCATTAAGCCCAAATAACCAGTTGTCTACTAAGACGAGTATTAACGCTCGAGTTGATAGATTTCCAACAACTGCGGGACAACGGCTTGTGGAGAGTATTGGTTTTTCACGGTTTCTATCGCGTGACTCTTGAGAGAGTCACGTTGCTCGCTCGTCAATGACATCCACAAAGATAAAAACTGTTCTAGCTCAGCTTCTGAATTTGCAAGGTAGCCGTTAACTTGATGCTCGATGAGTTGAGGCAAGTTACCAACTGAGGTGGCGAGAACGGGAATGCCACGAATCATGGCTTCTAATGCCGCCATAGGTAAGCCTTCAAAGCGAGAAGGGATGATTAACAGATCGATTTGGCTCCAGACGTCGTCCATATTGGTCTGATGCCCATGAAAGGTCACATTATCAGGCGGCGATTTAACTAAGATGTCGATTTCTGGCCCGTCACCAAAAAGCTCAAACCGAACATCAGGAAACTGTCTGGCTAATGTAACAAATCGATCAGGCGCTTTTTCATGGCTCAATCGCCCCACAAAACCAACATGGAATGGGCTTGATGAACGGGAGTTTGTTAACCCAGTTGGGACTTTAACAAAGTTATTCAATTGATGGGTTTGACTCGGCACTTTCGCTTTAATCTTTTCACTGACCACGAGCGACTGATCAGAAAGAAAACTGCTGTAACGGTCGAGCCAATCATAAAGCCATACTTTGCCTGTTGGGGTTTCACCTGCGTGATAAGTGGTGATTTGCTTTGTGTTGTTGAAACGAGGCGGAAGCTTGATTAACTTGCTGACCAAACTGGCTTTGTAACCATGAGCATGGATAAGCCTTGGTTGATAATGTTGAACTGCACGTTTCAGCTGTGTCGCGCTATTGCCATTTGAATCTGCAGAACATGAGGCTAAATCGGAGAGGTAACTAAAAGGGATGCTTAGCGCATTCAACTTTTCAACGATGATCGCTTCAGGATTAAACTTAGTCAAAAGAACGATACGAACAGCCTCTGAATACCGAGCGCTTTCCGATATCAGGCCTTGTGCTAATTCTAAAACATGCGTTTCTATGCCTCCAAAAGTTTGGCTGTCGATCAACAGCCAAATCTCATGAAGGTTTATGTCGAGTGCACCTTGGTTAGGCTTGATTGTACTCATCTTCCGATTCCCAAGCCTGTTTCTTACGATAAACAGTAGAAGGGCTAAGTTCTAACAGCACAGCAGCGTTTAACACATTCCCATCGCAATGATTGATGGCATGTTGAATGGCTTCACGTTCTATTTGCCACATTGGACGAATAGCACCTTCGCTTGTGGTAAATGCAGGCGTCATCGGCTCGTTGTGAGTTTGAGCAACTGACGATTGCTCCAACTCTTCTGGAGTAATCGGTGGCAACTTAGCTTCTGGTGCTTCAACAACAGCAGGTTGGGGCGCAGTTACTCGAATTGGTGTCACTGATTTAGATGATGGAGCTGCATCTACTTTATTAATCGGAGGCGGTAACATGTCTTTAGTCACGCTCGTTTCATTGTTCAACACCACGATGTTACGGATGATGTTTTGCAACTGACGCACGTTGCCTGGCCAAACGTAACGTTTAAGTAGTTTCTGCGTTTCTTTGTCTATTGATTTAAACTTCTTCTTGTCTTGCTTCGCGTACAGCTTCAAGAAGTGATTAGACAGGGTGACGATGTCACTTCCTCGTTCACGAAGCGGTGGCATCTCGATAGGCACAACGTGAACACGATAGTAAAGGTCTTCTCTGAAGCGTCCTTCTTCTACCTCAACCAGTGGATCGCGGTTGGTTGCACAGATAATTCTGACATCCACTTTAATCTCGCGGTTGCCACCAAGTGGGGTAAATGTACCGGTTTGCAAAAATCGTAGGAGCTTCTTCTGCATCTCCAGTTCCATTTCACAAAGCTCATCGAGAAATAGGGTGCCGCCATGCGCTTGCATCGCTGCACCTTTACGGTCGGTTGTCGCACCGGTAAACGCACCTTTAACGTGGCCGAAGATTTCACTCTCCATTAGGTCTCGCGGGATAGCGCCACAGTTAATAGCCACGAAAGGTTTACCATTACGCTGACTTTCTTGGTGAATAGCTTCCGCACACACTTCTTTACCGGTACCACTTTCGCCGTTAATAAACACGCTGGCAGTGGTTGGTGCTACCGAATCAATGATCTTGTAAACCGCCTGCATAGGTAAGCAAGAGCCGATGAAATTATGAAAGCGGTCACGATCGAACTTGCTTTGCATGTTATCGACAAGGTTTTCGAGTTTCGCTCTTTTTAGATGCAAGCTAACAGAGGTCTTGAGTCGATCGGCTTGAATGGGTTTCTCTAAGAAGTCTTCTGCACCGCGTTGGATAAGGTCTACAGCAATGTTTACTGAGCCATGAGCTGTCGCGATGATGACTGCAGTCGGTATTTCATTCGCACTAATCCAATCTAAGACTTCTTCGCCTGGCATGTCGGGCAGCTTAAGGTCAAGAATCACAAGCTGTGGAGAGTGCCTTTCAATGAAGGTCTTAGCTTCCGCGCCGGTTTCGACGTGGAAAATATCATAGGGCTCGTCTTTTACGTACTGCTTGTAGAGTACGGCGAGTGAGGTGGAGTCTTCAACTAACAATACCTTAGGGCGCATTGTGTATTCCTTTTGAAACTTTATCCTAACCAATCAATAACATAGTGATATTCAACCATCAATACGAGTCTTGTGTATTTGTTATCTACCGCATGCAATCTTTTAAGAAGCGGCCGGTACAACTTCTCGCATTGCTGTTCATGATGGAGCACATCTTATGGCGACTATATTAATAACGACTGTTTTGAGTTTTTAATCTGATACCGATAATGAACATGCAAAGCTAGCTGAAGCCTGCCTCTTTCCTTTCAAGCAAGGCTTTTATTGAACGCTCTGCGAGCTCTAGTAATTCATCAACTTGTCGAAATGCAGCATCATGACTCTGTTCTAAGCATTGTTTTTCTAAAGCGCGAGCTAATTCACCCAAAGGGCGATTACCTAACGAAAGCGCTGTGCTGCCGAGAGTGTGGACCTCGAACTCAAGTGTTTGAGCGTCTTTCTGCGTGACAGCCTCTTTTATAGCGACCAAGCGTGTTTGTGATTCTTCGACATAATGGTCGATCAAGATAGGGATAATGTCCGCACTGGTATCGCGAATCATTTGCTCCAGAACACTTTCATCGACAAGCTCGCTCACTTGTTGTGAGTTTAGATTTGTAGCTGCGTCTGACGCTAAAGTAGAATTCATCAAACTAAGTCCTTTTGTTGAGCTTAATATCCGTGAGTACTATTAAGTACTAGTCATTTTCTAGAATAATTTCAACTGGTTGCCGTACAAATAGCGCATTTATTTGGCATCTCGTTCATCTTGCTACTGGGTTTGTGACAAACCTAACGGACTGATTTAATTTTGTTTTCTCTTATGAAATATCAACTTAGGTGCCTATAAAGCCTAAGGTGCGGGCATATCTCAGGATAAAACGAGGCCAATACAAATAAAAAAGACCACTGCAGTGAATTAACAGCAGTGGTCTTAAAGCGGGATAAGCAGTTTGGGTTAATCTAAATAGCTATATAATCAAAATAGCGATAACCCAAATACCTATAACGCAAATAGCGATAATTTAAACAGCCGAGCTCTAAATAACGAAAAGTAGAACTACGAAGCTTTAGCAATCTTTGGCTTTGGGTCGGCTTCTACTTCTTCCTCGCTACTTTCTGAGAAGATATCAGCAACAGCGCTTCTCTCTAGTTCACCTTTTAGATTTCCGTCTTCATCAACAACCGGAAGAGAGTAGTCACAAGACATTGTGTCGGGTAGCACTTCTTCAATCACCGCATCAGGTAAGATGGCAGGGACTTCTTCGTATATCTCATCACTAAAGTCATGTACCGATGAATCTTCAACGGCGTCTTGTAGGCTCTCTTGTGTGACTAGCCCTTGATAGCCGTCATCCGTTACGTGATAAGCGTAATCGTTTTTCAGCATCTTCATTTGTGCCAGAGCACCTTCAATCGTTTCTGATGTGATTCGATAAAGAGGAGGCTGCATAACGGTTTCAACGGTCAATGCACGAGCGCGGTTTACGTCTTTCACGAACGCTTCCACGTAATCATCAGCTGGATTTAGCAGAATCTCATGTGGTGTGCCTTGTTGTACTAACTCGCCGTCTTTCAAAATTGCGATTCTATCGCCTAGGCGGAGTGCTTCGTCCAGATCGTGAGTGATGAAAACAATCGTTTTATGAAGCTTCTCTTGAAGTTCTATAAGCTGGTCTTGCATTTCACTTCGAATCAAAGGGTCGAGTGCCGAAAAGGCTTCATCCATTAACAAGATTTCAGCGTTAGTACACAGAGCGCGAGAAAGGCCAACACGTTGTTGCTGACCACCTGAAAGTTGCGCAGGGTATTGCTTGCCGTAACCTTTCAAGCCCACCGTTTCTAACCATTCATTGGCTTTTGCTAAACGGTCTTCTTTTTTGATGCCTTGTACTTCTAACCCGTACGCAACGTTTTCTACCACTGTGCGATGAGGCATTAAACCAAAGCGTTGGAATACCATCGACATTTTATGACGACGGAACTCTTCTAACTGTTTAGTGTTGAGGCTCATCACATCAATGCCTTCAACCATGATTTTACCTTGAGTCGGGTCAATCAAACGGTTGAAGTGGCGAATCAGCGTCGATTTACCCGAGCCAGAAAGCCCCATGATTACGAAGATTTCGCCACGGTTAATCTCAAGGTTAATTTCTTTTAAACCAACGGTATGACCCGTATCCGCAAGAATCTGATCTTTGTGTTCGCCGTTTTGAACTCGGTTCATAACAGACATTGGTTTCGGTCCAAACACCTTGTATAGACCACTAATCTCAATCAATGGTTTAGTCATGCTTGAGTCCTCCTAAATGCGCATTAGTTCTTCTTGCGTACGCTTGTGAAGCGCGGTCAAAAAGGATTGCGAGGGCAACGATGGCGAAACCATTCATCAAGCCTAATGTGAAGTACTGGTTAGTAATCGATTTAAGAACCGGTTGTCCTAGGCCTTTAACACCAATCATGGATGCGATAACAACCATAGACAGTGCCATCATGATGGTTTGGTTGATACCCGCCATAATCGTTGGCATTGCTAGAGGAAGTTGAACACCCCACAAGCGCTGCTTTTTGCTCGCACCAAAAGCGGTAGCGGCTTCAAGGACTTCTTTATCGACTAGGCGTATGCCTAGATTGGTCAAACGAATCACAGGTGGAATCGCGTAGATAACAACGGCGATTAGCCCTGGAATCTTACCGATACCAAGTAGCATTACCACTGGAATCAAGTAAACGAATGCAGGCATGGTTTGCATGATATCGAGCATCGGCGTAACGATAGATTGCGCTCGATTTGAACGAGCCATCGCAATGCCAATTGGAATGCCTAAGAATATTGAAACCAAGGTACACACAGTAATGATACTGAGCGTTCGCATGGTGTCTTCCCACATTCCAAAGTAACCGATGAGAAGCAGTGAAACAACACAGCCTAAAGCCAGTTTCCAAGAACGGCTTGCTGCGTAGACAAGGCTGGTACACACGGCGAGGACTATAATCCAAGGTGTTGAGATAAGGAGTTTTTCAAACCAAACAAGGAATGAAAGAAGAGGGTCAAAGAGAGATTCAATCATTTCACCGTATTCACGGGAAAATTCACGGTATGCGCCATCTAGCGTCTTTTTTATGGTTCGTAAATCACCGCGTTCCATCTCTGGAAAGCTTGATAACCAATTGCTGTCAGCCATTTTATATCCTTATAGTTCGGAGCCACTTGTCCATGCGATAAGAAAATCGCTAATGAAAAGGGCTCCGAATCATGAATAACATCAAGTATAGCGACGTTATTTCTGTTTTATTGTTGAAGCGTAATTACTTGTTATTAAACCAAGATCTTACAGCTCTGCTTCAACTTTCTTAGCCACTTCTTGAGAAACCCATGGGTGCCATACTTCTGGGAATTCACTCAAGAAATGCAGACTCGCTTCTTCGCCATCAGCTTGGTTGTCTTCCATCCAAGCAAGTAGCGAGTTCATTTTGTCGTTTGTGAAACCACGTTTAGTAAAGTAGTCGTATGCTTCAGGAGCACGTGACGCAAAACTTTCAGTGGTAATCGTGTGGACAGGTGAAGGCGGGTACATGGTTGCTTTTGGCGATTCACAATCTTCTTTGGTGGTACAGTTAAGGAACTCTTGCTCATTAACGCCACTGCCAAAGTCGACTTTAACCATGTCGTATTTACCTAGCACAGCGGTCGGTGCCCAGTAGTAACCAAACCAAGCTTCTTCACGTTCATAAGCTTTTGCGATAGAGCCAGATAAGCCGGCACTCGAGCCTGGATCAACAATCGTGAAACCGCTGTTTTCTAGCTCAAGAGCATTAAACAAGTTTCCGGCGCTGATCTGACAGTTCCAGCCTGCAGGGCAGCTGTAGAATGCAGATGTATCTGGGTCTTCAGGGTGTTTGAATAAGCTTGCGTTTTTGCGTACGCCTTCGATGGTTGCCATTTCAGGGTACTGTTTAACTAGGTAAGCTGGAACCCAAAAGCCTTCTTCGCCGCCGTTCACAAGTGCTTTACCTGCGTAGCGAAGACGTTTTTCTTCAACACCTTTATCTAATGCGTCTTTTAAGCTGTTGCTCCAAAGTTCAGGTGCAACATCAGGCTGGCCTTTTTCGATCATAGACGTGCCTGTTGGCATAGTGTCGCCAGGGATAAGTTCAGCATCACACCCATAACCATGTTCAAGGATGAATTGGTCGATATTGGCGATCAGTGTTGCAGAGTTCCAGTTCATATCTGCGATTGTTACGCTGCCACATTCTCCAGCGTTAGCATTACCGCTGGCTGCTGCTACTAACAAAAATACGGAGCTTAACTTGTATTTCATATTGAGTTTCCTTTCTCTTTAATAATACAACTAAGGTAACCAAGGTAAATTGATTATCTAAATTGCTCGATGGTGATCCTTTCCGTGTATTTGAACCATTTGAGAAGAAGGAGGGATGGGTGAAGTTTGAATAGATAAACGTGCAAAGTCAGTGAAGTGTGATTTGCCAATTCATCCACTGTGTTTCAACAGCCATCGGATAACTTTGTCAAACTATTACAAATTCGTCAAAAACCACCTCTATTTATAATCTTAGGGAATAATCGTACGAATTCCATCTTTGATGCGATTTACATGGCACTTTAACCGCCTGTGTCACATTACCGCTAAAGTTAGGTGTGGGGCTGTTGATTTTTGAAGGGATTTAAAGGTGGTAAGACCATAATTGACGTATGTGAAATGCGTTGAATGGTTTTAAAAATCTTATTTTTAACAATAATTTCGCCAAAAACACCCAATTTGGTTTTGAATTATTCAGAGCTGTTGAAGCTTTAAGTCTAATCGGATAGGTGGCTGTCATGGTTTTAATGACAGCCAGAAAGTAGCAAAAGAAAGTTACATCGGAAGGTTCAAAAACTCATTTTGATACAGCTTGTTTGCCAAGCTATCGCGAAGCTTAACGGGGATGAATTTCATTCGATTGATTTGTCTGACCAACTCTTGTGCAAAGCTAGGCTTTTGTTTCATGTTCATCACGCAGCCCATTAGGTTGATGCTTTGTGCATCAAGCAGCTTTTTCGCTTGTTCTAGGTGGTGACTCGACGTTTCACCATAGGCGACAACCATCAATGTACTGTCACAAGCACTCGCGACAGACTGAGCCGGAATGTTGCCTTTGTTTATGTTGAGAAGCGGTGAGGTATCAATGATGACTCTGTCGTATTTCTCTAACCATTTGTTGACCACTTTTTGTAACGTTGTCGGATCTTTATAAGCCAATTGCGTTGAAGCAACTTGTGGAGCAGGTACACCGATAAACGTACGCTGAGATTCAACATGTTCAATCAATTGACCTTGCTGATTGTCTTCTAGCATATTCAAATCTTTGAAAGCAGGGTTGAACAAGTTGAGATCAACATAAAGCGTTGAATGACCCGCAAGAAGAAAACGCTCGGCTAATGCGGTTGCAATAGATGTTACCCCGTCACCTGAATGACAGGCGGTAACGCATATTGATTTTTGGCCGTTAAGTTCAGAAGCTAAATACAGTTGCTCGACTTCGGCATGGGTTGCTGAAATAGTCATTATAAAGCTCCTATTAATACGATGGTGGTCGTAATACGCAGTATGTCATCGAGTCCCACACGTGCTTTTTCAATAAAGCTTTCGCGACGGTCTGGAATGTAAATCGTGTCACCAGCGCGTAGCACCGGCAGGTTGTAAATGTTCGCCGTTTTACTGAACTCTACAAGGTCGAAGGTACGAGCCTGACCTTGGCAGCAAGACATATTGACGATGGTAATTTTCTCTACGTAAGCATTGTCGGTAGGGCCTGCTGCTTCTGCCAGAATATCTAGAATGGTCATGTTGTCGTTGAACACATAACGGCCTGGGTTGTTAATCGCACCAAGTACACGAACGGTTTCTTCTTTCGGTGTATCTAACCAGTTTTTGCCTTTCTCTGGGATGTAAATCGTGTCGCCAGTGGTTACGTTTGGCAGCAACGATTCGTCACCGGTTTCGAAGTACAGTGATAAGTTAAGTTTGCTTACTTGCGAATAGGTTTTGTCACGATGCGTTACTCGAACGTTGTGGATGTCAGCATCCTTTGTTGGACCGTCAGCCGCAGACAAGATATCAAGGAAGTGCATGTCTTTTGTGAAGCGGTAACGACCGGGCGCATTCACTTGTCCAAAGATGTAGATCGAAGCATCAGAACTTTGACGAACCCATTGTGATTTATTGTCTGAAGGATCTTGTGGCAGGTCGTGAACACGTACGATAGAACCCGCTCGAATTTGTGGCATTTGGTCACGTGGCGCACCATTTCGAATAAAATCATCAAGGTTAAACACAACTAGCTTTCTACCAGTAACAACCTCGATTTTCGATGTGTCAGCGCGTAGCGTAGGGCCGCCGACGTGTGCCAATAGCCCCATGAAGTTCATTTCATCTGACCATTCAATACGACCAGGTCGATTCACCTCACCAATCACGTTAACTGCTCTGTCTGGCGTAATTTTCAGCCAAGACTTCTCGTTCATGTCGGTTTTCTCGGGAACGAAAATCGCGTCACCAGCTTTGATGCTAGGAGGGTTAGAGTTAGGTAAGCCTTCAGTGTAAGCCGCTAAATCGAATTTAAGCACTCTGCCATCTGCTTTGATGACACGGATTTGTCGTGACTCTGCAAATCGAGTTGGGCCGCCCGCATTCGCCAAGATATCCATAAAGGTCGCGTCTCTTTTGCCTTCAAAAGCACCAGGGGCTGCGACTTCGCCCATTACGTAAACCATGTTGGCGCCGGATTTGATCTCTTCTTCTTGCTTGGGAACGAAAATGGTCGCACCCGGGCGTAAAATTGGAAGCAGACTTTCGTCACCAGAATCTAAGTAACGTTTTAGGTTGAATAGCGTTGGGGTGTTGTTCGAAATCACTCGGATTTGCTCAACACTGGCATAGCGAGTTACGCCGCCCGAACGCATAAGTACGTCGACAAGGTCGGTGTTCTCTTTGTAAGTGAACGAACCCGGCGCGTTTACCTCACCAAACACTTTGATGGAGTTACGAGAATCTGCACTGTCGCCTGAGTTAGCAAGCTTTGCTGCATCGAACTCTTGTTCTATGTTACCGACTAATGGAGAAGCCGGAACGAACAATGAATCCAGTGATTGCAGAGTAGGTAATGTTGACTCGTCTCCTGAATCAAGGAATCGTTTGTAGTTAAACTCTTTCTTATCTGCGCCTCGCTTTAGAATCAGCTTATCCAATTGCGCGCCCGGGCGTAAACCACCCGCAGCGTAAAGTGCCATTTGGATGCTAGAACCTAATGCGAGCGTGTATTCGCCAGGCTGTTCTACATAACCTTGCACGTAGATGATGATTTGCTGCTCTTTTACATACACTGAAGCGTTCGAAAGATCTTTATAAGCGGTTGCCAGCGACTCTAGAACCACTTTGTTAAGCTGCTCACTGTCGTAACCTGCAACAAACACAGCGCCTACTTCAGGAAGGGTAATACGGCCACGCTTATCCACTTGGAACCCCGTGTTTAAGGTACTTTCACCGGGTACGTTAACTTGGATAAGGTCACCGACTTGAACTGCGTCTGAAAACTCATCGTTAGCATTGACGACATTCGCAAAGCATAACGATAGGGTGATGATAAAAGCGATCAAGGATTTCATAGTCCACCTCCCATTTTCTCGGCATTCTTAGGCGAGATAATTTCGATACTCACTCGGCGGTTCGTTAAACGCGTGCCGTCGGATTCACCTTCAAAAAGAGGGGCGGTTTCGCCAACAGAGACGGCTTTGATTCGTTGAGCGCCTAGACCAAAAATAGTCAGGTAGCGTTCGACTTGTTTCGCTCGTCCAAGTGCTAACTTATCGTTGTATTCTTCGGTACCTGTCGCATCAGCATGGCCGGTAACCACAAGGTCTAGAGATTTGTGTTCTTTCAGTAGGCTGGTTGCTTCCGCAAGTCTTCCCATGTACTTCGGGTTTACTTCAATCGAATCTTCCGCGAATTGGTTATCAACATTAAGCAGGTCATACAACTGTTCGATAACTGACAGTTGCATTCTAAATTGGGTTTCATTTTTTGGTGGCTCACAGCGGGCTTGAGAGGTTACGTAATCCAGTTGGACTTCAAGTTCATTTAGGCGTTTTCTTTGAATCACTAAGTCGTTGGCTGCATCCAGTAGTAGACCGCCTTGAAGTTCACGAGCAATACGATTTTGCTTTTCGATTGCTTGAACAACAGCAGCGGGGAAGCACCAACGAGCGCCTTCTTGGATCAAGGCATCAAGGTGCAATTTAGCAAGCTGCCAATCAAAGCGTAATCCATGTTCTGGACCAAGTGGCTCGTCTGGCATGACAGGAGAGAAGTCTGAGTTTTGATAGTTGATAGAATCGTAACTTTCAGCCAAACCCCCTGTGCCTTGTTCAGGATAGCTAGTGCAGCCACCCAGAACGAGAGCATACAGAGAAAGGGCTATGTAGTTTTTCAGTATTTTCATGCCAACGTCCTATGTTTCTAATTTTTATTATTATTTTTTGTTACTTCTAGCTTAGCGGATCTTCATGAATTTGTAGGATTTTTTGAATTTACTGGGATAGCGTGACCAATACGTAGTAAGTTCATAATTTCAAGAGGCTGACCAGTTACATTTTCAAGTCGCATGTTGCGTTCGCGCTCAGTCAGACGTTTGAACATATAAACAATCGCGCCAACACCAGATGAATCTAAAAACTCAACTTGGCTAAAATCAACTTCGATTTCAGGGTGGCCATCGTTAGAAATCACATCGTCGATGTCGGTTTGTGCATCACGACTGCCTGCTGCATCCAAATCACCGAAGATAGAAAGCGTCAGTGTCGTTGTATTCAAATCAATCTTACGTAGTTCCATAGCGATATCTCCTTTAAGTATGTATTGACAAGTGCACTGAATGTGCCAACTTTTATGTTGTTATTTTTCAATGGGTTATATTTAGTGCGAATTCCCATCTCATATTGAGAAAAGGCGTTTCTCAATATGAGAACTAAAAACGGCGGAACATATGAGAGCTATAAATCATTACTCTGTTGAATCAATGCAAGGGTTAGATAAGGTTGATGAGTGGATCGCATCTTCTGGCAAAGATTGTCTAACTGGGTGTTAGAGCGCTTAGGATTAAAGACATTTGTTGACCACTACAGATATTAATATGGAGCAGATGATGAGATTAACCAAACTGGCTTTAGCCACTCTATGGGCGTGTTCGCTTTCATCTCATTCATCCTATTTGCCTCCTGACCATTTGGTGCTTGCAAACTCCTACCAGCAAGGCATAGATGTTTCTGAATACTGGAAGAGTGAAAAACTTGATGGGATTCGGGCTCTATGGGATGGACAACACCTTTATACACGCAATGGCAATCGCATTTACTCACCCAAGTGGTTTACGGAAAACTTGCCTAAGGTCCATCTCGAAGGAGAGTTGTGGGCAGGAAGGGGCAAGTTCCATCTCGTTCAATCCACCGTTCTCGACCATACGCCGAGTGACACAGCATGGCGCCAAATCGATTTCATGCTGTTTGATATGCCCGGCGCCGCAGGAGATTATCAAAAGCGCTATTACAACATTTTGCATTGGGTAAGCGTGATTGGAGAATCTCATGTCAGCTACATAGAACATGTACCAATTCACAGTGAAGAGGCTTTGTTTCATCAACTTGATAATGTCGATGAGCGTAATGGTGAAGGTTTGATGCTTAGAAAGATCACCAGTCGTTATCAAGCAGGCCGAAGTAATGATTTGTTAAAGCTTAAAAGGCATCATGATGCCGAAGCTACGGTTATTGGCTACAAGGGTGGTACAGGGAAGTATAAAGGGATGATGGGTTCAATTTTGGTTCACACAGAAGAGGGGGTGGAATTTTATATAGGCAGCGGGTTCAGTGACCAAATGAGACTTGCACCGCCAGAGATCGGCAGCCGTATTACCTTTCGCTACAATGGTTTTACTCAAAACGGAAAACCCAAGTTTGCGCGCTTTGTTCGAGAGAAGAGTGAATATTAAGGCAGATACGATCTACCTGACCATTAAACGAAAAGAGCCCTGAAAATCAGAGCTCTTTTTTGTATTCGAAATCAGATAGACCGACTTAGTGAGTGCGAATCTAGCGCGAACTAAACTCTAGCTGTACGTCGTCGTCCTGCTTGTGCATCCAGTGTAGACGCATACCCAGCATAATCGCTGCTGACGTTAGACCGACGATGAAACCAATCCAGAAGCCGTGCGCACCCATAGGTTCAACAATCCAATCTTTCATACCCAAGATGTAGCCGATAGGAAGACCAAGCAACCAGTAAGCCACAAAGGTGATGTTGAAGATTGAACGCATGTCTTTGTAGCCACGCAGAGCACCTGCAGCGATAACTTGGATTGCGTCAGTGCATTGATAAACCGCCGCGAACAACAGCAACTGCATTGCAACGGTAATTACCGCAGTGTTCTCTGTGTAAAGTAATGCAACCTGCTCTCTAAACAGAACCGTTAACGCCGCTGTCATTAAGGCTGTAACTAAACCAACAATGATACCCACGTGTGTCGCGATCTTAGCGCCTTCGGTGTTGTTTTCGCCCAACTTATGCCCAACACGAATACTCACGGCTGCACCGATACTCATTGGAATCATGAAGACTAGCGAAGAGAAGTTGATCGCGACTTGGTGCGCGGCAACAATCAATGAACCTAATGGTGCAACTAACAGCGAAACCACCGCGAACAGGGTTACTTCGAAGAAGATAGCAGCCGCTACCGGGAAACCAAGTCTAAACAGACGAATTTGAGCTTTAAGTTGAGGCTTATGGAATGTACCGAAGATGTTAATCTTCGCCAAACGCTTTGATGTTAAAACGTAAGCGAACAGCAATGCAAACATCACCCAGTAGACAATAGCCGTTGCCACGCCACAGCCAACACCGCCCAGAGCAGGAGCACCAAGTTTTCCGTATACGAACATCCAGTTAAGCGGGATGTTTAATAGCAAGCCAATAAAACCAATCACCATTGCAGGCTTAGTTAAAGACATTCCATCCGTAAAGCTTCGCAATGTTTGGAACAACAAAAACGCAGGTACAGCAAACATCACCGCATTCATATAGCCGATGGTCTTTTCTGCCATGAGTTGTTCAATGTCCATCCACTCCAATATCAATTGTGTCTGGAACAGTACACCAATGATAGGAAGAGAGATAACGAGCGCTAAAAACGCACCTTGTTGAATCTCAAATGGAATTTTGACTTGTCGACCAGAACCATTCAGCTGTGCAACGACAGGAACCAACGCCATCAATAGACCGACACCAAATAAAATTGATGGTAGCCAGATACTTGCTGCAATAGAAACCGCCGCCATATCGATAGCACTTACGCCACCGGCCATCACGGTATCAACAAACCCCATTCCAGTTTGTGCAACAGATGCGATCAATACTGGGGTCGCAAGTTTGATTAGATTCGAGGATTCTTCTTTGTAACGGTGCACAAACAACTCCAAATGAGAGGGAAAATTAGAATAATAGTGTAGGAAAGGACATTCTGAAGGAATCAGAGACAATGATCTTAAGCTTCCACTGGACGAATCATAAAGAAATGTCACAATAACTGCTATGAAAAACTGTTACTAGAATGCTAAATAGGAATCTTATGTTTACAGGTATCGTTCAAGGCACGGCAACACTGGTTGCTATAAACAAAAAAGAGTTGTTTCAAACTCATACCATTGAGTTAAGTGACGAAATGGTTGAGGGGTTAGCAATTGGCGCTTCAGTAGCTCATAACGGTTGTTGCTTAACGGTAACGGAAATTTCAGGCAACCAGATTGCTTTTGATTTAATGCAAGCGACATTGCGATTGACGAACTTAGGCCAGCTGAATGTTGGTGACAAAGTGAATGTTGAGCGTGCAGCAAAGTTTGGTGATGAAATTGGCGGGCATAGCATGTCTGGCCACATTACACTGATGGCTAATCTCGTTGATGTGATTAAGACAGAAAACAACCGCACGCTTTGGTTTGAGCTGCCTCAAGAATCAATGAAGTATGTGTTGAGTAAGGGTTACATCGGCGTTGATGGTTGTTCATTGACGATTGGTGAAGTGGAAGAGAACCGTTTCTCTGTTCACCTGATCCCAGAAACGCTGAATCGCACTCTGTTTGGCGGCCGTGAAGTAGGCGACCAAGTAAACATTGAGTTTGATCCTCAAACACAAGCGATTGTTGATACTGTCGAACGCGTACTAGCAAACCAAAAATAGTAGTTGCGCTTTATCAACAGCACTTTCTTAAAAAGCGCTGACTAAGTAAACCTCGAAGACATTAAAAAAGAGCACATTGAGTGCTCTTTTTCTATTTGTGTGTATTTGTGTTTTTCTAGGCTAGCCTCAAAATCGAAGGTAGCTCAAAATCGAGGTGTAGATCCAACTCGACAAGAGAGTAGGTGTTAGAAGACTTGTTCGTCGTCTGCATCAATCGAGAGATTAATCCTGTCTCTTACTTCATCTACCTGCATGTCGAGGTGAATGGCATTGCAACATGCTGGGCAATCGTCATAAAAATCTTGGCTCCCATTAGAAGCATCAAGCGTTATGCTGATGGCATGCCCACAGTGGGGGCAGGAGACATGTTTCTCTGTGTATTTATGCATCGCGAATTCTCCTCACTGTAACTTGTTCCAATCGTAGTCGCTTGTATAGATCGTAGTTGCTTTATAGAACGACTTAGCTAGTTGTGATTGGTATTAAACGGCCTGTATCTTCTGAATGCATGCTTCAGTTTGTGCTAAATATTCGCCGCCAAATTGATTGCAGTGGTTAAGAAGATGGTACAAGTTGTAAATGTCTTTCCGATCAGTATAGCCAACGTCGAGTGGATTGACGCTCTGGTAACCGTCATAAAACTCTTTTGGAAATCCTTCAAACAATTCCGTTAATGCCAAATCGCATTCATGATCACCCCAGTAACAAGCCGGGTCGTAACAGATTGGCCCAAAGGCTGAATTTGCTACATTGCCATTCCAAAGATCCCCATGAAGCAAAGAAGGGCGAGGGTTGTGGCCAGCAAGACGCATATTCACCACATCAACGATGTCATCAATATCACCAAACTCGATGCCTTTCTCTTTGAGCAGTTGCAGTTGGAAACCAATGCGTTGCTCAGAGAAAAAGCGCCCCCATTTCTTATGCCAAGGGTTGGGTTGAAGTGTACTGCCGATATAGTTGTCTTGGTCGCAACCAAACTCTTTTTGCTCTCCCCATTGATGAAGCTGCGCAAGCTGTACGCCGAAATCGAAGCTATTGTTGCCCGTCTCTAGCGGTTTGGTTGGTAAGTAGTTGAGAATAATGAACGAGCACTCTTTGGTTTTGCCAATAAGCACCAACTCAGGAACGTAAACGGTGGAGGTTTCTCTTAACAAGCGTAAGTTCTCAGCTTCAATTTCAAACTTAGGTAAAAATTCTCGCTGATTCACTTTCACAAAGTAACGTTCATTACCATCGCTGATCATATAGCAATCGTTAATGTCGCCACCAGAAACCTTGGTACGTTCAGTAATCTGAAAGTTAAATAGAAGAGTATCTGAAAGTTGTTGAGAAATGGCCTGCCACATAGGAAATCCTCAAAGACTGAAAGTTAAAAAGATTGAAGGTTAGAAATACTGTTTGTTTAATAGCAATAGTTTAGGATAAATCTGAACAATTTATAGACGCACTCGTCAATGTTCTTAGCTCTTCTTCATCTTACGCAGAATCAATTGGCCGAATTGTGAACTCGAACTGATTCAAGCTCTTTGAAATACAAACATAAATTGAAAACCTGACGTGAAGAAATAGTTTGGAACTGGTCTCACAATCGAAACGGTTTTGAACGCCACAAACTGGAAAAGTGATTTGAGCTTGTTATTGTCTAGCGACTAAATTAAATGAGCTTTTAGAGTTAGTTGAAAGGGCTATTGTTAACTGGCGCAATACTTTGCTTCAAAGTTTGTCTTACACTTTGTTGGCGTGAATTTACTTATGTCGTAAGTAGGCAGGTGTACCACATAAAGCTATATCGATTTAAATTTAAGCTGAAATACTAACTAGGATCATTTTAATGCGGTTTTGGGCAATAAAGTGATGACAAATAGCTTCATTTACATAGTATTAGGCAAGTACGTATTAATCTGCTCTAGAGCTTAAAACGGAGAATTATTGTGGTTGTAGAAACCGATGGCTATTTGGCTTTAATCGAGCACCTATCATTCAACCTTGATGTGTTTACCAATAGTAATGGTGATACTGGAAACGAAAGTGTCGAAGACATTGTTACCGACATGATTTCAACGAACATCATGGCTATTTTCGAGCAAAACCCAGAGTTGCATTCGAGCGTTCGTTTTCAACTTTTGAAAGAAGCCGATGCCGTAGTAGCGGATCTTGGAGAAGTATTAGCGGGTGTGTGGGCTAAGAAAGCGACTAACGAACAAATTGTATTCCTTGATGAGTACATCGCGTTAGTAAAGAACCTGTTTGATACTGCTGTTGCTAAATACGATTAACGGTTTGTTTGCTCATTTATCGTCGTAATTGTTCAGCATAAATAACAACGGGCGTTTAAGTCGTATCTTTCTAGAGTTACCTCGCTCAGCGGTTTATCTTTCGAACCGCTATAAACGCCTAAAGTGCCAAAACTTGGATGCCCAGTAAGGGTTATCTAACCTAGAAATAATGACACCTTTCGATGTCGAGGCATGTAGAAATTGGTTGTTTCCTAAGTAAACGCCTACATGTCGCACCGTCATCGAAGTTTTGAAAAACACCAAGTCACCGCTTGTTGCTTCCCCATACGCAATTTCTTTTCCCTTTTTACTCTGGTCTTTTGTGGTTCTTGGTAGAGCTTGTTGAGTCGCATTTTGCACGGCGATTTGAACAAAAGCAGAGCAATCTATACCTCGAAATGATGTCCCACCGAAATGGTATGGCACACCTTTCCACTGTTCATACACGCTCATATAAGCATTTGTAGTCAATTGTTCTGACTTTGATAAGGGTTTCTGTGCGGTTTGACTAAGCTGAGAAGGCGATGGTGACGAGCTACAAGCAGCCAATGTTGCTAAAGTTATTGTAACTACAGCCATTTTTCTGATTTTCATATGTAACTCTTCTGACAAAAAACTGAAATAAAAACGTCATCAAGGACTTCTAGTATACGACCTAACTTAAGGATATCTCTTTTCGTAGTCAAACTGGATTTCACATGCCCGACACAAATTTATCAATAAAACCCTCACGTTATACATTCTCGCTCATTCAAACCGTCACTGCTGTATTTATTTCCATTCTTTTACTTGTTAGTTTTTTATCAATGGTTAGCATTCGGGGCGTTGAACGGGTCGGGGGACATTTTGATGCACTCTCGGAACAAGCATTACCCCTTGCTCTACATAATGCCGAATTAACGCAAAGCGTATTAGAACAAGTAAAACTTCTCACTTACAGCACCCAATCAACCGACTTAGATACACTGAATGCAACAAGGGGCTCAATTGACCAACTCGCGACAGAGAGCAATACCACGCTAGAGGAACTCCTTTTTATCTCCCAATCTTTTCCTGAGGCAATCTCTTTAGAGCAACAACAAAACCTTGTCGATGACATGGCGCAACTGCAAACCATGACCAACACGGTACTGCTGGCGCAGATCGAAATTCAAAGTAAGCAAAATCTGATCGACAGTAAAATGGGCGAGTTCCGTTATGGCGTTGGGTCTATCGGACCAGAAATGAATAGAATCAGCTCATTCTTGGTTGAAGACAACCCAGAAGCGAGCGATGCAGCGAACCGATTTACATCCAGCGCGTCTGCTATGGCGAACACCTTCTTGATGCTGATGATGCAATCTGACATTGATAAAGCACAAGACGAATACCGTCAATTGAGAAACCGAATCGCAGGCCTTAACTTGGCTTACAGCGATTTTGCCGATTGGCACCCAGACATCGCTGAGTTCGCGAGCTTGACGGCGCCTTATGAGATGGTGAAAGAAGGCTTTACAGAAGAAGGCGTAATCAAACAAATCCTCTTGAAACTCGAACTGGTTCAGCAGCAAGAGCAGAACTTAACGCAAGTCATTAACTTAGCGAACACCGTTATTAGCACATTGAATCAGCTGTCTTCTACCGCTTCCCACCTGATTGATGAAAGTGAACTGGTTGTAAATCAAACCATCACCAATATTGATCGAGTGTTGTTTATCAGCGGGCTAGTGATTGCCGTAATCATTGTGATTTCATGGTTCGTGTTACGCCGTTGGATGAACAAAGGGCTTAAAAACATAACTCAACAGTTGAGTTCACTGGCAGATCATGACTTCTCTAAACAGAGCGAATTGCTTGGGCCGCTAGAGCTGCAAGTTATTACTTCAAAACTCAATACGGTCGTTGATTCCACAGCTGATTCGGTTCGTTTGGTCACGCGCAACTGTGAGACGCTTTATCAAACCGCTGAAGTAAGTCATGACGCTGCAGAACAAACTAATTCGAGCTTGAACGAACAGAACGAATCACTTCAGAATATGATCACCACAATTACTGAACTAGAAGCATCGATTGGTGAGATAGCTCGTATCTCAAACGCATCGAACGACGATGCACAAATAGCAGAAGATGAGTCAGTGAATGGCAGCCAAGTGGTTGGCCTCAACCAACAACGATTACAAGCGCTTGAGCAATCTCTTAGCATGAGTGAAGAGTCTATGGCAGACTTGGATGGTCGAGTGAAACAGATTCGTGAAATGGTCGATATGATCAGTGGTATCGCTGAAAATACCAACTTATTGGCACTGAACGCTGCGATAGAAGCGGCGCGAGCAGGTGAACAAGGTCGAGGTTTTGCGGTAGTTGCAGACGAAGTGCGTAAATTGGCGAGCGGCACGTCCCAGCAAACCACCAATATTCGTAGCATGATGAACGAACTAGTCGCGGCAGCCGATCGCTCACGTGCTTCTGTAACGGAATCGAGAAGTGAGATGGCCAATGCACTGCAAACCAGTGGCGATGTAAGACAGGCCTTCGAGAAAATTGAATTCGCGGTGAGCCAGATCAAAGGTCGTGTTGAGCAAATCATGGTGGCTACCGAAGAACAAGCTCGTGCGACTGTCGATGTAACCCATTCAATCACCCGAGTATCTGAGCAGGGCGAGAATACTAAGCTGCAACTTGAATCTATGATCGAGAGTTCAGAGCAAGTCGGAGAGATAGCAGGGCACCAACAAGCTATGCTTCATAAATACGTACTGAAATAAGCGAGCGTGCTGAGTTAAGCCTGACAGCACAAGATTTGAAGCATTAGCTGCGCTTATATTCCTATCGATACACAAACGCCCTTAAATTCTCACAAGAATCTAAGGGCGTTTTGTTTTCGGATTAAGATAACTTTGGTATTAAACTTAGGTTGGTCTCAATATAAACTTGAGACTCAACTGAATTCGAACCTAGTCTTTCGTTGTCGGGAATCGTGCAAATGGCTGACGCAGCATCAAATCCAACCGTTGTTCTTTACCATCTTGAATCTCGGGAACACCAATATGCACCTTATCATGGTCAAGCTTGGGTTGGGCGCGGTAAGTCTTAAACCAGATGTCCCACACAGATAAAAAGAAACCAAAGTTTGAATGGGTTTCTTTCACAATGACCGAGTGATGAACGCGGTGCATGTCTGGTGTCACAATCACTTTTCTTAATAGCTTATCGAACCATATCGGAAGACGTGCATTGCTATGGTTAAACATCGCGCTGGCATTAAGAACAATTTCAAAGATCACGACAGCAATGACAGGCACACCAAGTGCGATCACCAAACTCACCTTGATTAGCATTGAAAGAATCATCTCAATAGGGTGAAAGCGCGTTCCAGTTGTGACATCAATATCGAGGTCCGCATGGTGAACTCGATGTAGCTTCCACAACCAAGGAACACGGTGAAACACCAAGTGCTGTAGGTAAATGGCACAATCCAAGAGCAATACACAGATCAGAATGGTCAATTCTTTCGGAAGTGACAGGGTATTGAACAAACCCCATTGGTTGTCTTGTGCGATAACCGCCGCTTGGAATGCAGCAATAGGAATTAGAGTGGCCAATAGAAAGCTGTTCAAAGCAACCAGCGCAAAGTTGTTTCCCCAGCGAAACCATTTGCTTTGGGTTAGTGTTTTACGTGGAAAACGGTATTCCCAAATCGCACACAGTCCGAAAACGACAATAAAACAAACAAGGCGAAGCAGTGATGGGTCTTGCATGGGAATTCCTTC
>NZ_JADDYK010000053.1:35751-64584 GCF_015163615.1 Vibrio sp. OPT18 | reverse complement strand
TATCATTCTAGGGACACTGTAAGTACAATCGTGCCACTTTTCTAGATTTATCGTTATTGTCCATGAGAATCCACGCTTTTCACCGTTTATATCAACACCGTTTGTCTCTTTCTACCAAGCCGTTTAACGCGCGCGGGTGTAAAGTGGTTCGATGTGAGTTCTGCAAAATCAAACAAGACAGCTGTATCTGTGAACATCAACCAGACGTAAATACGAACGTCGCGACCATGTTGATCTTATCGGACAATGAAATACTTAAGCCAAGTAATACCGGCCGTTTAATCCTTGATACCGTTAAAGACAGCTATGCCTACCTTTGGCACCGCACTGAACCGAATCAAGAGATGCTTGATGTGTTGAAAGACGATAAATATCAGCCAGTCGTGGTCTTTCCTGAAGATTACACCGATGACAAATCGCGCGTGGTTGCAGACCTTGGTGAGATGCGAGATTCGAACAAGACGTTGCTGCTGATCTTCATTGATGGCAGTTGGCGAGAAGCGCGACGTATCTTCCGTCGTTCAGAGTATCTGCAAGACTTACCTGTGTTGTCGATTGAACCAGAATCAGTTTCGCAATACATGATGCGTAAGTCAGACAACGAACAACATCTTTCGACTGCAGAAGTGGCGAGCTTGGTTTTAAAACAGGCTGGTGAAGAGCAGGGCGCAAAAACTTTACAGCTGTGGTTTGAGACATTTCGCGAAAGCTACATGCTAAGTAAGACGCGTTATAAGTCCGATCCAACCAAACCAAGCCTGAACGCTTTCATAGAGCACACTAAAAATGAGACGTCACTCTAACCTTTAACCGCTTTGTGCTGACTTGTTGTTCAAACAGATTCGAACACGAGATAAGTTTGTTATCCATCACGGTTTGTAGGGGGAGTGTTATGGATAATGCGTCCTAGATGTTTAATTTGAAAAATTTATTTGCCCGAATTTAGGGAAAAATTGGAGAGATTTCATGTATTATGGCTTCGATGTTGGCGGCACAAAAATTGAATTTGGTGCGTTCAATGAAAAACTTGAGCGAGTAGCAACAGAACGCGTACCAACGCCTACTGAAGATTATCAACTGCTACTTGATACGATTGCCGGTTTGGTGAAGAAGTACGACAGTGAATTTTCTTGCGAAGGTAAAATTGGTCTTGGTCTTCCTGGTATGGAAGATGCTGACGACGGCACAATGCTGGTTGTTAACGTGCCAGCTTCAACGGGGAAACCACTACGTAAAGACCTAGAAGCACTTATTGGTCGTAGTGTGAAAATTGAAAATGATGCGAATTGCTTTGCGCTTTCAGAAGCGTGGGATGACGAACTTAAAGACGAACCATCAGTAGCAGGCCTAATTCTAGGTACTGGTTTCGGTGGCGGTTTAGTTTACGAAGGCAAAGTGTTCTCTGGTCGTAACCACGTTGCTGGTGAACTGGGCCATATGCGTCTTCCTATTGATGCTTGGTTCCACCTTGGCGACAACGCACCGTTACTGGGTTGTGGCTGTGGCAAGAAAGGTTGTTTAGACAGCTACCTATCCGGTCGTGGCTTTGAATTGATTTACGAGCACTACTTCGGCGAGAAGAAGAAAGCGATCGAGATCATTCAAGCGTACAACGAAGGTGAAGCAAAAGCGGCTGAGCACGTTGATCGTTTCATGGAGCTATTGGCTATCTGTTTCGCGAACCTGTTTACCGGTCTTGACCCACACGTAGTTGCATTGGGTGGCGGGCTTTCAAACTTCGAACTTATCTACGAAGAGATGCCAAAGCGTATCCCTAAATACCTACTGTCTGTAGCGAAATGTCCAAAGATCATCAAAGCGAAGCATGGTGATTCAGGCGGCGTTCGTGGTGCTGCATTCCTTAACATTAAGTAGTCGTGACTTAAGTTAAGCTAGCTAAGGTTAGATAGTTAAAAAGCATAAATAAAAATGCCGCAATCTCGAAAGAGGTTGCGGCATTTTTTATAGTTCAGTGTTTTCGTTTCTTTCGCTCTAAGAGCTTAGAGCTTAACTACAAACGAAAAGCTAGAAACGACATATCAAGAAAAGAGCCAGAGGGCTTACTTCTTCTTTTTACCAACACCAAGGTTGTCTTTTTGCTTCAACGTAAGCTTAGTAAAGCCAAGCTTGCGGAAGTAGTTGTCTTGGTAGTTGCGAACCGCTTTAGTATCAGAAATCAACTCAAGCTGTTGCTCAGTTTTTAGATACTCAGAGATATCGATGCCTTCCGCTGCAGCAACAGCTTCTTGGATCGTGCGGTGTTCTTGTTTTGAAAACAGTAACTCTTTGTCTTCGTCTTTGTAAGTGTACAGAATGGTACGAGCCATGGTGCTCTCCAATAGAATTATTACTTTGCGCGCACTCTACATAAAAACCGTACGTGGCTCAAGGTAATGGTAAGAAATCTTAAGATTATCGTTCTAAACGTTTAGCGTGATTAAAGCTATTTGTCTTTTAGGAAACGAACAGGTTGTTTTTCACGAAACGAAAAGAACAAAAAGCCCCTTAGTATTGAAAAATCTATATAGGGGCTTCGTTTATGTTTTGGCGAAGATCTTCTAAATCAATTAGAAAGCAGCCAAATCAATTTAAGTGTTTGTTTTGAGTTAAACGCGACCTTGTAGAGGAATGATCGTCACTGTCTCGCCAACTTTCACGGTATCAACCGCAGGTGAGATCTCGATTAAGCAGTTCGCTTCGCTCATTGAACGCAGAATACCTGAACCTTGCTTGCCCGTTGTTTTTACTTCAAGCACGCCGGATTCATTCATCGAGAACACACCACGGCTAAATTCAGTACGGCCCTGGCGTGAGCGCAGCTGTTCAGTCGCTACAGCGTTTGCTTTTACTGGCGTCCAGTTCGTTTGACCTTGAAGCTTGCGGATCGCAGGCTCAACAAAGTTAATAAACGACACCATCACAGCAACAGGGTTACCCGGCAAACCAAAGAACGGTTTGTCTTCAATTTTACCGTAAGCCAGTGGGCGACCTGGACGCATGTTGATACGCCAGAAGTTGATTTCACCCAGTTTATCTAACGCAAGCTTGATGTAATCCGCATCACCAACAGACACACCACCAGAAGTCAGAACCATATCGGTTTCAAGCGACGCAGAGTGGAGCACATCCATCATCTTTTGTTCGTCATCTTCAATGATGCCGTAATCGACGATGTCACAGCCAAGCTTTTGAAGCATGCCGATAATAGTAAAACGATTTGAGTCATAGATAGAGTTTGGTTTTTGCTCGCTACCCGGCGCTTGAACTTCATCACCCGTAGAGAACACACCCACTTTCACTTTACGCAGAACAGGGCAGGTACCAAAACCTAACGACGCCATCATGCCCATTTCTGGCGCTTCAATGCGTGTGCCACGTGTAAAGACAGGTTGGCCGATTTCTAGATCTTCACCAGCCATACGGACATTTTGTCCAACCGAGATTTTAGCATCAGGGAAGCTCACTTTATCGCCATCTTGGATGGCTTGTTCGCGCATCACGACGACATCAACGCCTTCTGGCATTGGTGCGCCGGTCATAATCTTAACCGCTTCACCTTGTTGAACGGTTTTTTCATAGCTGTGACCCGCCATGACTTCAGCAACGATGTTGTAGCTGTCCAATTCTAGATCTTCACTACGAATCGCATAACCGTCCATTGCAGAGTTGGTATTCTGAGGAACGTTGATTGGTGAAATCACATCTTCAGCCAGCACGCGGCCGTAGCCTTGCAGTAATTCAACACTTTCTGTGAGATCAAGCGCGTCAATGCTATCAACAATCTTTTGCTGACCTTGAGTTACGGTTAAACCTGCAGGAGAGAATGAGTCACAACACACTGCAGGCGCTGCGTCTTTTGAAGATGAGCATGACACGGCTTTGCCTGTTGTAGAGGCAAGGTCAAAGGACTGCGCGTAATCGATGATGAAATCACGAATCGCTGCTAAGTCGCTGATCGCCATTTGCGGCAGGTCAGATTCAACTTGGCTGTCAGTCGCGATAGCAATAATGTTGTTATCGTTCGGGTACAACCAAGGTTTGCCCACTTCATCTCGGTGCAGTTCAATTTTAGGGAAGGCGATGTTCTTACAACCTTCAACCAAAATCAGATCAAGCGTGTTGGTATCAAAGCGTGTTAGCAGGTAATCAAAGTCTGCTTCGGCTACTGGTGTTTCTGTCATCATCACGTGACGATTACGAGAAGCAATCAACATTTGGTTTGCGCCCGCTTTACGTAGGCGGTAACTGTCTTTGCCCGGCTTATCGACATCAAAATCGTGGTGAGCATGTTTTAACACGCCAACTTTTAAACCCGCATCAGTCAACAGAGGAAGCAGGGCTTCAAGTACGGTCGTTTTGCCTGTACCGCTGTAAGCAGCAAAGCCCAATAAAGGAAGGTTAGGGCGTTGTTTTGAATCTTTCATTATTGAAGCGTTCCGAATTGGGTGAGTTCTTCTGGCGTGTTGAGATTAACAAAGCAGTTAGGAGAATCGCTGAAATCAACGTATTCGGTAACACACTCTTTGTATAGCAAGATGATTTTACGATCACCACGTTCCAAAAACGCTTCTAACTTTGGTAGAACACGCTTGTGGAATAGGGTGAAGACAGGTTGCTTAAATTCGCCATCATGCGCGACAAGAATGTCGCTGTCTTCTTTAACTGCAGAACAAAAACGCTCAACAAGGTCGTCACTGATTTGTGGGCTGTCGCAAGGGACAAAGCCAACCCAGTCTGTGCTCGCGTTTTTAAGGCCAGCATGAATGCCGCCCAATGGACCTGGGTAGTCAGGGAAAGAATCGGAAACAACCGGAGCAAATGCTTGGTAACTGTCTAAGTTACGATTGGCATTTATAGTGATGCTGACATCTTGTTGTGACAGCTTGTTTATAACGTATTGAATAAGCGGAGAACCGTTGAGCTCAACGAGTCCTTTATCTTTTCCGCCCATACGGCTGGCCTGTCCGCCAGCCAGAATAACCCAACTAGTTTGCGTTGGAAGCAGCATAAATATTCTCTTGTGCTTTATCTTTCTGAATAACTTGCAGAAGCGGAGATTCGGTCAAAGTATTGTCTTTGATCCACCACTGCTTCTTACATAAATCGGTTAACGCGTTAGTTTGGTGACTGGTGATGACTAAACTCGCGCCTCTCTGAAGAAGATCTTCGGCCATAATCACCAATCTTTCAATAGATTCTTTGTCTAAAGAAGCACTTGGTTCATCCATAAGCAAGATTGAAGGCTTAAGAATCCAAGCTCGAGCCATTGCTACGCGTTGACGCTCACCGCCAGACAACACAGAAATGTGCTCATCTGCTAGGGTTTCTAAACCTACCATTCTCAATGCATTAATTATTTGAGCTCGCTTATCTTTTTGGCTCTCCTTGTTAAAGCGAATGCCATAAGCGACATTTTGGTACACCGAGCCATCAAAAAGATAGGGGGTTTGATGCAGGTAGATGATGTCTTTGAACTTGAGCCGTGGGAATAATTTTTGCTGCCAGCTCTGTGTTGGAGACTGAATACGGCCAGAGCTCGGCTGAATTAATCCAGACAAGATTTTAAGTAGGGTCGTTTTACCAACACCATTGTCTCCTTTGAGATAAATGGCATCGTTGGGGCCGATCGACAATTCGGGAATGTGGAACAAAACACGCTCTTTGTAGCGCATTGAAATTTGCTGCGTTGTTATTTTTATACTCATGACAGCGTTCCTAAGTTCTTAAATAGCCTTTTCCTCTCACACTGGAAAGGAAAAAGTTAAGGGCTAATGCCAATGCTAATAACACCATACCGAGGGCGACACCTTGAGCGAATGCGCCTTTGTGGCTTTCCATGGCGATAGCTGTTGGGATGTTTCTTGTCATCCCCATAATGTTGCCACCGACCATCATTGAACAACCTACCTCTGTCACGATACGAGAGAAGGCAGCAATGGTTGCAGCCAACAGAGGAAAACGTGTTTCCCAAATCAAGGTACACGCCACGCGTGTTGTTGATACGCCAAGTGTGCGCGCTGTTTCTACCGCTCGGCGGTCACTGGCCTGCAGAGCACCGTGCATCATCGCAACTAGGATAGGGAAACAGATCACCATCTGACCTAGAATCATCGCCTTTTGGGTGAACAGTAATTGCCAATCACCTAACGGGCCAGAGCGAGAAAGCATCATATACATCAACAAACCGATAACCACAGTAGGGATCGCTTGCAGGGTGTTGATCACTGAAAGCAAAGCCCATTTTCCGGGGAACTCGGTATAAGCCAATAAGAAAGCCATAAGGATTGCAGGAACAATCACCAATGAGATGGCGGACAAAGATACGCTGAAGGATACCGCGACGATTTTCCACAATTCGTGGTCAAAACTCACAAGTAGATTCATTGCATCAATCGTTGTTTGCCATAGGGTCATGAAGTATCTCGTGTAAATCGATAATAGGTTTTATCGGTAATGACTGATGTTAATCATAGCTGACACTAACTAGTTGAGTGTGTATTGGTCAGCTATTGTTCTTAAGCATGATTGTGTTTCTAAGCATGAATGTGTTGTTAAGCGTGAACGTGATTAAAGCGAGATAGCTTTATAGCGATCTGCTGTTAAACAAGACAGTTTTTAAAGCGACATTGCTTAGGTGCTTTAAAAACTGCTTAGTTAAGCGTAGCGCTAATTGATTCGGGTTGAATCCTTAGCGCTACTTTTACTTACAGAAAACGACTGTTCACTTACAACAAACTATTCTGCGCTTGCAACAAACAGTTGTTTGCCATGCAGTTTAAAGTCGTTAATCAGTTTCTGACCTTTAGGGTTAACCAACCAATCACTGAATACTTTCGCAGCTTGGTAGTTAATACTTGGGTAGCGTTCAGGGTTAACGAGAATCACTTGGTAAGGGTTAAATAGATTCTTGTCACCTTGGAAAAGGATTTTTAGATCCAGTTTATTTTGGTAAGCCAACCAAGTACCACGATCTGTCATCGTGTAGCCTTGCATCTCTGACGCCATGTTCAGAGTCGGGCCCATGCCTTGACCAACACTGCGGTAACCACCAAAGTTTGGTTCGATTTTAGTTTGTGCCCAAATACCCATCTCTTTCTTATGAGTACCAGAGTCGTCGCCGCGAGACACAAATGTCACGTTATTAGTCGCGATCGCTTTGAACACATCTGCCACTGCTTTTTGAGATTCAATTTTTGCAGGGTCGCTTTGTGGGCCAACGATGACAAAGTCGTTGTACATCAGCTTGCGAGGTAAAACTCCGTAACCTTTTTCTACGAAATTCGCTTCAGCCTTTGGTGCGTGAGTCATCACCAAATCAACGTCACCATTTTCACCCATGCGAAGTGATTTACCCGTACCAGCGGCAAGAACATCAACCTTGATACCAGAATCCTTTTCGAACTCAGGCAATAAGTAGTCCAGTAGACCAGAGTGATAAGTACTTGTAGTTGTCGCCAACTTAATATGAGTGGTGTCTTCCGCGCTGCTAGCCGTGTAACTGACGATAGATAGAGCTGCAATAGTTAGGGGAATTGCTTTCATTATTATTATGTCCATTCTGTTATAAATGAATGACATGCCTTCAGTTTTAAAGGGCTCAAAGAAGGGCATGTGCATAAGACGCTAATTGTTGTAATTAGAAATCTACACCTTATAAGCAATCTTAATGCCAACAAATCATGCATCAGATTTCATTAAATTGCTGTTATTTCGGACAAAATTGCGTCATTTAACCCGTTTAAATGAATCAAAACATGAGCTAGGACAAAATGTCGCACATTGTCCCTGTTGGAGAAAAGGTTAATTGGTACACTCTGTCCCAACTTTCCTCATCGGCTAATCATTATGTCTTTACCTAGTTCATCTGCATCCAATCTCAACCCGAACACATTGACTCAGTATCAGGCGTTTTCCGTTTTGGTCGTCGATGATGAATTGGGTATGCAGGCTATCTTAAAGAAAGCACTGGGTAAGTTCTTTGGCAAGGTGTCAAGCGCAGGGTCGGTTGAAGAGGCTGAAACGCTGCGTTCAAGCGAACATTTTGATCTGATTGTCCTTGATATCAACCTACCGGGCCGCTCTGGCATTGAGTGGGAAGAAGCGTTTAACGACAACGACAAACGCGCCGATGTGATTTTCATGACGGGTTATGCCGATCTAGAGATGACCATATCCGCGCTTAAGCTTGGCGCTTCAGATTTTATTCTTAAGCCGTTCAACCTCGAACAGATGATACAAGCGGTTCTGCGTTGTATGGATAAGCGACTCGACCAAAGAATGCAGTACGCGTTGAAGCGCGATGTTAGTCGTCATATCAAGACCGAACTGATTGGTAATTCAGACAAGACCAAACAGCTTAAATTGCTGATCAGTCAATTTGCACCGTCTCGAGCGTCCGTTTTGATAGAAGGTGAGTCAGGTACAGGTAAAGAGTTGGTTGCGCGAGGTGTACATGAAGCCAGTAAACGCACCGGTCCATTTGTGCCAATCAACTGTGGCGCGATTGCTCCAGAACTTCTAGAAAGTGAATTGTTTGGACATACATCGGGCGCATTTACTGGTGCGAAGAAAAACCGTGAAGGTCTTTTCCGAGTCGCAAGTGGTGGCACCTTGTTCCTTGATGAGATCGGTGAAATGCCATTGCCAATGCAAGCTGCATTGTTACGTGTGTTAGAACAAAGAACCATTCGTCCAGTCGGTAGCGAGAAGGAAATTTCCGTTGACGTACGAGTGGTGGCGGCGACGAACCGAAATCTTCAACAAGAGGTCGATAAAGGTCACTTCCGCCGCGATCTGTTCTACCGACTCAATGTACTTAAGATTGATGTGGTGCCATTGAGAGAGCGCCCATCAGACTTGATTGAACTTGTTCCATACTTTACTCGTCTTTTATCGAACGAGCTGGGCATGCCTGTTCCAAATTGGGCACATGAAGATATCTTGGCGTTGAACGAATACGAATGGCCGGGGAATATTCGTGAGCTTAAAAACTTAGTCGAACGATGCATTCTTTTAGACAAGCCACCAGCACACTATTGGCGCGAGATTAATGGTGATCCTGTTCCCGCTAGCATTTCAGTGACGGTGTCACATGGTGCAGAGATGCCAAACTTGAATAATGCAGATGCTGCCGAGGGTTATCCAAACACATGGACACTCAAAGAAGTGGAGAAATCTCATATAGAACAGCTTGTTAGTTTTCATGATGGCAATAAATCGGCTGCTGCGAGAGATCTTGGCGTCGCACGTAAAACGCTAGAACGTAAGTACAAAGATTGGAACACAGAAGGCTCTGAATATGCCGATTAGACGTCGTTGGTGGTCAAAGTGGGCGTTCCGGTTCAAAACCATGGTTCGCTACCGCCTATTGTTCCTGACATCTGCTCCTATCATTCTTACCTTGTGTGCACTTGTAGCTATCACACTGTATTGGTCAATACATTACACGTGGCAGGGCGCTCTGATTGATGTTGATGAGCGTTTGGATGTTGCCGATAACAGTATTCACCTGATCCAAAATCAGCAAGCATACAACGTTCGTGCGTTTGCCGAGTCTTATAACTTTCGAACCAAACTCGCGAGTGATCTTTCACACGAAGAGCTAACGCGCTGGGTGTCTGAGAACAAATCTCGCTATGAGCTCGATTTTCTGCGCTGGCGCAGCATCGAAAGCATGGAGAAGAAACTCGAGTATCTAAACTTAACTCACAAGTCTTCGTTTTTCAGTGTCTTAAGCCGTAATGAACTCAATTATCTCGATCGTGACCTCGCTAAAAAAGCGGAAGTTCCAATGCTCAACGGGCAAGAAGTTGAGACTCGAGGATTGGTAAGCCGAACCGTTGTATCCATCAAAGATGAACATGATCATGTGATTGGTTTTCTGGATGGTGGGATCTTACTGAATAACAGCACTCAACTTGTTGACCAAATCAGTAACCTTATCTATCCACAACGAGAAGGTTTCAATCGTCATATTGGTACCGTCACGGTTTTCCTTGATGATCTTCGTGTCAGCACAAACGTGCCTTTGAGCAGTGAAGACAGTGTAGGGCGCGCCATTGGTACGCGTGTTTCTCACGAGGTTCACTCGAAAGTCTTAAATGAAGGCAAAGAGTGGCTAGATCGAGCTTATGTTTACGATGCTTGGTACATCACAGCTTACCAACCAATCCATGACCAGTTTAATAATGTGATTGGCATGCTTTACACTGGTTATTTGATTTGGCCGCTGATAGAAACCTACTTGACCAACCTTGGCGAAATCAGCATTACCATAGTGTTGTTGTTGTTGGTATCCGGATTGATCGTCCACCGTGGCGCGCGTGATCTTTTCAACCCAATCGAACGCATTCATAAGGTCGTCAAGCTAGTACAGATGGGGCAAGACAAGCGAATTGGTACACTAGGTTTGGATGATCAACACGAACTGACACTGCTCGCTAAACAGTTCGATAAGATGTTGGATCTACTGCACGAGCGTAATCAAGAGATTCAACAAGCGGCGTCTGAACTTGAGTGCAAAGTGCATTCTCGTACCGCGAGTTTGAAAGAGAAAACCGAAGAACTTGAACTGCACATCAAACTACTCAATCAAGCCAGAGATAAGCTGGTGGTCAATGAAAAGCTGGCCGCGTTAGGTGAATTAACGGCGGGTATTGCTCATGAGATCAATAACCCAACCGCCGTGATTCTTGGCAACGTTGAATTGATGAAGTTTGAACTGGGCGATGAAGTGAGCCGTGTAGACGAAGAAGTCCACGCGATCATGGAGCAAATTGACCGAATTCGAAACATCACACGAAGCCTGCTTCAATACAGCCGTCACGGCGGCGTACAAGACGAAATTACGTGGCAACATATCAATCCAATTGTCGATGAAAGTATTACGCTCGTAAAAACAGGCGCGAAGAAGAAAGGCATTGTGTACGTATCACAGCTGAACGCTAAAACTTCAGTCGAAGTGAACCGAAACCAATTACTGCAGATTCTGGTTAACCTACAAATGAACGCTATTCATGCAATGGACGGTCAGGGCACGTTAACCATTTCGAGTGAAGACTGGGTTGAAAATGGTGTGTCTCATGGCGCTATCGTTCATGTTCAAGATGAAGGCTGTGGTATTAAGGAAGAACAACTGAAACGTATCTTCTCGCCTTTCTATACCACCAAACGAGATGGCACGGGCTTAGGGTTGTCAGTATCTCAGAGTATATTGAGCCAAACTGGCGGCGAGATCCGAGTTGAATCGGAGGTAGGTAAGGGAAGTTGCTTTAGTATCTATCTTCAACAGAAAGCGACACCTCAATTGCTAGTATCAAACCTATAAGTTCTAAGAACTTATTCACCGACATTATCATCTGATAATACTTCTAACGCGCTTGGGCTATTACACGAACGTTTTAGCCCAAGCACGAAAATCCCGCACTACTAATCTATCTCAAACCAAATCTCAACCTCTGCCGGTTTGACGAGCACCTCTTTTTGGTTATGTAACACAGTGTATATCTTTCGATCTTGATGCATATCATCTGAACTGTTCGAAATTTTGATACCTTGGCCGAAAATCCATAATCAAAACAAATAATAAAGTCAGTCAGCTATGAAATTAAGTAACTTATCTATCAAATCAAAACTCGTCTCCATCGTCATTTTATCGTTTGTTCTATTGGTAATGGCATCCACTTTTAATCTAATGCAGCAGCGTGCGAGTTCCATGCAAGAGCGTCAAGATAAGCTCAGTGCTCAAGTCGAAACTGCAGTCAGCTTAGCGAGCTACTATTACAACCAACGTAATGTGCTCGGTGAAGAGGTCGCAAAGAAACAAGCACTTCAAGCGATCGAAACCCTTCGTTATGACACCACCAATTACTTCTGGATCTTAAACCAGCAACTCAACGTTGTTATCCATCCAATAAAGCCTGAACTCAATGGCAAGAACGCGGGTAACTTTAAAGATGGTGCGGGGAAACACCACTGGCGTGAGATGGTCACCATTTCTCGTACTCCAGAAGAGAAAGGCTTTCTTGATTACCAATGGATGAGCCCACAAGGAGAACTCAAAGACAAGATTTCCTACGTACAGCTGTTCCCAGAATGGAATTGGATTGTTGGCTCGGGCATCCTGGTTGCGGACATTCAAGACGCGTTCTATGCATTGGCGCTCAAAGAGGGATTGGTTGCGGTCGTATTGTCAGGCTTGTTGTTTGCGATGGGCTACGCGATTTCCAATAACATCCTCGTGCCACTTAACAAGCTTATCGACAACACTCACAAAATTGCCGATGGCGATCTTCGTGTACGCATGAGCATGACACGCAAAGATGAACTGGGCGATATGAGTCAGCAAATTGATACCATGCTCGACAAACTGCAAAGCACGCTTCGCACAGCCAATGAATCGGCGGATTTGTCCAGCAACATGGCGAGCCACATTGCTCAAGCCAGTGAAGAAGCAGCAACCAGTGTTAACTCACAACATGCACAGCTTGAATTATTATCGACTGCAATGACAGAGATGAGCGCGACCATTTCTGATGTCGCTGTGAATGCCGAAAATACGGCCGCTAGCACCAATAAGGTTGTCGACCACGCAAACCAGAACGACCAAAACATGCAGGTAACGTCTGAGACTATATCTCAGGTTTCAGAGAACATTTCGACCGCGAACAACTTAGTCAGAGATCTGCAATCAGGCGTGACTGAAATAAGCCAAGTTGTTGGAGTGATTCGTGATGTATCAGAACAAACGAACTTGTTAGCGCTCAACGCAGCAATCGAAGCGGCGCGTGCAGGAGAGCAAGGAAGAGGATTTGCGGTTGTTGCTGATGAAGTCCGTAACCTTGCTAGCCGCACTCAGAATTCAACCAACGAAGTGCAATCCACGATTGAGAAACTGACTCAACAAGCAGAACGCACCTTTAAGGCAATGCAAAGCAGCAACGAGAAAGTTGATCACAGCGTTAACGCGTCTAACGAAACTCGCCAGCAACTCGATGTGATTGTGAATGAACTGCATAACGCTAACGACATGGTCGCACAGATCGCCGCAGCCTCAGAGCAACAAAGCACGGTAGCCACTGAAATGAGTGAAAGTGTCACTGGGATTCATCTCGCTGCAAATGAGGTACTGCAGGCCTCACAATCGCTTGCAGAAGACAGTCAGAAAATGGCGAACACTACAGAACACCTTACTGAGCAATTGAAATACTTTAAGGTTTAGCATCAATAGGACTATTAGCTTGAAGATAAAAAGCTCATAAAAAACACCTCCGCACTTGCGATAAGTTCGGAGGTGTTTTCGTTTGTCGCTGACTAGGAGATTAATTCACTCTCCGAGCTTTAGACCAAGTGCGATTAATGCGCCGCCACTGAAATTTTCGGAGGGTTGATGTTGTGCTTCTTAAACTCTTTCATCACACGCAGGGTAATGTCGGTTTCAAACAGCTTCTCATATGCAGTATCGACGACATAAGCCTTACAAGTTAGCTGTATCGCTAGATAGTTATCGGTAATCGTCTGTTTAACCAAAACCGTTACAGGCTTCGGCAAGTGGATGTAACGACTTGAAGACGCCGCTTCTTGAATCAGGTCGCGGGCTAGGGTGATGTCTTCATCCATACCGACGTAAAACGGAATCACCACCTGCATGTCCAACGCACCGTAGTTACCACTGGTGGTCACTTCATTTAAGAACTTGTTGTTCGGAATGGTAATTATGTCATCGTTCAGGGTTCTCATTCGCACTGAACGCAAACCGATGGTAATGATATCACCGTAGTTGCCTTCGAACGTGACACGGTCACCAACTTGAAAGGGTCTATCAATCATCACAGTGATACCCGCGATGAATGAAGCTGCCAAGTCTTTAAGTGCAAAGCCGACCGACACGGCGAGGGTACCACCAATCAAAGCCAGTATTTGGTCGTTGATTCTAAAGCTCATCATGAACACGATAAGACCGGTGCTCACGTAGATAAAGAACTGAGTAAACGACTGCAGTTTCTGTAGCAGCATTCGATATTGCACGAATTGGCTACCAAAACTGGTCACCATTGAGTTGATAAACTTAAGCAGCAACCACATTGCAGCGATAACGATCATGGAGAAGAACACGCCGCTCCATCGCACTAGGCTCGCTATCTTTGAGATGTTTTCTACATTTGCTAACTCTTCCGTCGCAAAAGTCGGGAAACTGACAGCACTTGCCAAGCCAACAAATAGTAGGATAAATAACTTCTTCATTTTACTTCACCAGTAGATGTTGACGGTCGAGGACGTTAGTAATGTGGCGGAACCAGTGCTCGGAAATTCGAGCCTTTTCTTCATGCCAACCAATATAACCACGGCTTTCAAAGTAACGCAGAATGCCCGTTATCTCAGCCGTACTTAGCTGCGTACAATCAGACAAGACTTCCGGAGACGCGATTTCCAATTGCACGATAGAGCGAAGCACAGCCAACATAGGTTTTGGCATGTTTTCCAGCTCTTGTGCTTCAGGAACATGGAACAAGCGCACCACGGCTTGATCGGTATCTTTGTTTCGATTCAAAGAAAGTCGGAAGAAGCGCAGAGCAACGGTAGGGTTACCATCAGAGTAATGCCACAAGATTCGGTAGAAACCTTGGCGTGCGCGGTCTTCCTCGCTCATGTCATCTTGGTCCCACTGTTTAGGCACCACCAAACCATCAAACGACAGCGGCTTCTCAAGCTCTGTATTGATACGGCTATTCAGAAGCTCACCGACCTGTTTCTCTGTCCAACGTGGTAGAAAACACACCAAATCAAACAGCAGACGTTCACCACGCGCACGATCGACAAATCGCCAGCTCGATTTAGCAATCGAAATCACGATACGGTGGTTCTTTTTAGAACGGCGCAGTAGGTTGGTTAAACGAATTAAATCAGACAGGCCGCCAACCATTGGCTTAACTAGACGTTGTGCATTGTCGATCGCAATCAAGTACGTGGTCTTGCTTTTACGAAGGTGCGCCAAGATCTGAATCTCAGTCGCTTTCTCTTCCAAGCCGATGCTCACAGCTAGATGCGCTAACAGCTCTTGATAACCTGCGTAAGGGCAACTTACGTAGACAGGTTCAGCGTTAGAGACTTTGTGCAATAGGGTATAAAGCAGCGTTGTTGCGCCCACACCACGTTCACCTGAAACAATACAGATAGCAGGGCTGTCTGACATCAGGTAGCGAGACAGTTGCTTAACCTCATCACCGGCGTAATCAATTAGAGTGCTGTCGATATTACCCGGCAGGATGTACTCATAGGTTTGATCGCCTTTGATTCGAACCAAGTTTTGTTGGTTTTTATCAAGGTCAGACTGCTTAGCCACTTCGATTCTAAATAGATAAGCCAAAGCTTGGCTAAACAGCGTGTAATTAGATAGCAAGGCCATGATGCGGTGTTGGAAGCTGTACACGCTCAACCATACGATGCCAATTGCCGTCGCTAATATATTGAGTAGGAAGGTTTCCTTACGGTTTACTGCCCAGTTCACCCATACCGGACGATCGGAGATATGTTGCAGCGTATCAAAGACTTTCGCGCGCCATAATCTAAGCACTGAAATGGTAACCAGTACAAACCAGAAAAATAGGGCGCTGTAGATCCAGCTATAGATAGTACCTTTGCCTAGCGTGATGCTCGATATCTGAAGGGTCACACCCGCAACAATGAAGCTCCATACATAACGGCGAATAGTCGATAGGCGCAGCGCAATCACTTCTTGATTGGATGTGCGACCCAAACGATACGCAAATTCCAAAATAAAGCTGATGGCAATCGAACCACCTAGAATCCACCAGGTGAAGATCTCAAGGAAAATCAGGTGTTGTAGGCTAGGGATGCTGGAGAGCACTCTTAGAGAAAGCGTAATCGCGATTAACCAAGCAATCGCACGATCAGCGCGGCTGATATACCAGATCACACGTACTAAAAATGGAGGGTTCGTTTTCGCTTCAAGAAAATTAATTCTGAACAATTCGATCAAGCGAGTGCTGTTAGCAAGCCACCACACTAAACCAAAATAGATAAACAACACTTTTAACGATGCACCAATCACAGGCACTGGCGAAATAAAGATGTCTTTAACGAGCGCTTTAAAGCTACGAATCTGGAAGTAAACAAGATACTCAATGTTGAGCTTGGTTAATTCCCACTCTTGTTTAAATTGAGTTACGCCGTAAGGGCCAAAACCCGTTAGACGCTCTTTATTAGCGGAGTTCGTCTGCTCTAACAGGTGTTGCTTGCTCACATTCAAGCTATTCAAAGTGACGTAGCTGGTTTGAACGGCAAACCATTGTTCGGCGTCGTTGTTCACTCTGTAGGCTTTTATCTGTTGCTCGAAGGTTTTGATTTCCTGCTTTTGAACTTGTAGCACTTCAGCAAGCAATATATTGACTTGGCGTCTGTCCGAAGGCTCCATAAAGAGGGGATCAGGTAACGAATCAATTCGGTCATCGAGATCAACAGCGGAATCGGATACCTGCGGCTGAGATTGTAAGTCATATTCCAAGTTGGCATGACTAGGCCAAGAGAGAATGGCCAAAGTGAGGATTAAGAAGCGCGATAGTGAACGCATAAAAGTCTCTTAGAATTATGAGGTTAGGATTACTATAGTTAGATAATCTGACTTTGTGAAATCCAACCCCGTGTCGGGGGCGAGTACTTTATTCCTGTTTCGAGCGATTTTGTCATGAAATTGTCAGGGATTAGGCAAGGGTCTGTTGACCTTTCGTGGTTAAATTTTGTTCGAGATAGAATCGTTTTAGGCGCGGCAAGGAGTATGTAGCCTAGTCATTCTAAGTTAATACTTCTTAACAAAGCATAAAACGATTCTAGCCGAACCCTTCGGGCAGTCTTTGTGGTTCATTTCTACTGCGTTATCAGCTTCTCATGTAGGCTAGCTATACTTCAAAGCCTCTGCCTTGTAGAAATTTCCCACAAAGTGCTGCAAAAATCAGCTCGAAAGATCAACAGACCCTAATATTTGAGCATCTTTGTTATGTCTGCTGTTGCGTTGATCGGGTTGGTTTTTACTATGACCAATTAGCATACGATATATTCAATGGTTGGCATGATTTGGGACGTTATATACCGCCCATTATGGTGCGCTGTTCGATATTTTGTTTTTCCTTAAAATCGACGGTTTTACGGCGATAAATAGAAAACCAAAAATGTGAGTCAGTTCAAACTATGATTTGGCTAGGTTATCACTCACTTAATGGCCAGTAATTGCAATCAATACTTGCAGTTAAAGCCCTGAACAAGTAACGTTGCGGCGTTTTTCACATTAAAAAGGTAATGGCATTGATCTCCACAGCAAATATCACCCAACAATTCGGCGCTAAGCCACTTTTCGAAAATATTTCAGTTAAGTTCGGCGAAGGCAACCGCTACGGTTTAATCGGCGCGAATGGCTGTGGTAAATCGACGTTCATGAAGATCCTATCTGGTGAACTAGAGCCAAGTGCTGGTAACGTAAGCTACGATCCAAACGAGCGCGTTGCTAAGCTAAACCAAGACCAATTTGCTTACGAAGAATTCACGGTAATCGACACGGTTATCATGGGTCACAAAGAGCTTTGGGCTATTAAGCAAGAGCGTGACCGCATTTACTCTTTGCCAGAAATGAGCGAAGAAGACGGCATGAAAGTGGCTGACCTTGAAGTTCAGTTCGCTGAAATGGACGGCTACATGGCAGAAGCGAAAGCGGGTGAGCTTCTTCTAGCGGTAGGTATTGAAGAATCAATGCACTTCGGTCTGATGAGCGAAGTAGCACCGGGTTGGAAACTTCGTGTTCTATTGTCTCAAGTACTGTTTGCAGACCCGCATATCATGCTTCTTGACGAACCAACGAACAACCTGGACATGGACACCATCAAGTGGTTGGAAGATACGCTAAACCAACGTAACTGCACAATGATCATCATTTCGCACGACCGTCACTTCCTAAACTCTGTTTGTACACACATGGCTGACCTTGATTACGGCGAACTTCGTCTATTCCCAGGTAACTACGATGAGTACATGACGGCTGCGACTCAAGCTCGTGAGCGTCTATTGTCTGACAACGCTAAGAAGAAAGCACAAATTGCTGAACTTCAAACGTTCGTATCTCGTTTCTCTGCTAACGCATCTAAAGCTAAGCAAGCAACGTCTCGTGCTAAGCAGATCGATAAGATCCAACTAGACGAAGTTAAAGCGTCTAGCCGTCAAAACCCATTCATCCGTTTCGAACAGTCTAAAGAGCTATTCCGTAACGCACTTGTGGTTGAAAACCTATCTCAAGGTTTTGAAGAAGACCTATACAACAAGTTCGACGGTATTTTCGAAGTAGGTGAGCGTGTTGCTATCATCGGTGAGAACGGTGTGGGTAAAACAACACTACTTAACACACTAGCGGGCGCTCTTGAGCCTCGCACTGGTGAGTACAAGTGGTCTGAAAACTCAAACATCGGTTACTACGCTCAAGATCACGCACACGATTTCGAGACAGACATGAACCTGTTTGATTGGATGAGTCAATGGCGCCAAGAAGGCGAAGACGAGCAAGTTGTTCGTGGCTTCCTAGGTCGTATGCTATTTGGTCAAGACGACATTAAGAAATCTGTAAAGGTTATCTCTGGTGGTGAGCAAGGTCGTATGCTTCTTGGTAAGATCATGATGCATAAACCAAACATCCTTCTAATGGATGAGCCAACAAACCACATGGATATGGAATCTATCGAAGCGCTTAACTTGGCTCTTGAGAACTACAAAGGCACATTGTTCTTCGTATCTCACGACCGTGTATTCGTAGACTCGCTTGCAACTCGTATCCTTGAAATCAAAGATGGCAAGATCAACGATTTCCGTGGTACTTACGCTGAGTTCTTGAAAGCACGCGGCTAATACCGTGTAGCAAGTGCTAATACGTAATAACGCGTTAGTACGTATTCAAAATTAGAAAGGCCTCTATCTTAGCAATCAGATAGAGGCCTTTTGTTTTTCCATATCGCATAAATCAACTAGCTTGCGTTAATCGTCAATCGTTAATCACTAGTACTTAAACTGCGCGACAATCTTCTCTAGCTTCACACTCACGCTCGAGACTTGTTCACTGCAACGCACTGATCCAGAAACCACGGTATAGGTATCACTGGCAAGGTGTGCGATATCCGTAATGTTTCGGTCAATCTCAACCGAAACCATCGATTGCTCTTCGGACGCTGTTGAGATCTGACTGTTTAAGTCGAACATCTCGCCAACTTGGAAGTGTATTCCTTCTATCGCATTCACCACGTCTTTGGTTTGGCTTTTCACCAGCTCAGTTTGTTCTAAGCTCGCTGTCATCTTAGCGACGGTCTTGTCTATCCCAGTGGTTAAACCATGAATCGTGGATTCTATTTGATGGGTTGAATCGTTGGTCATTAGGGAAAGCTCTCGCACTTCGGACGCAACCACAGCGAAACCTCGTCCATGATCGCCAGCACGCGCTGCTTCAATCGCAGCATTAAGTGCTAATAGATTAGTTTGCTCAGCAATACCTTGAATGGTCGTCACCACCTGATTGATTTCACGGCTCTGTTCTTCGAGCTGAACGATAAGATCCTGCGACTCTGCGATGTTTTCTACCAAGACATTAATACTGTCGTTGGTTGATTGTGTTTTTTGTAGCGCTTGATGGGCATTTTCTTTGATCTTCTCGGCATTGGTTGCGGCATTTTCGATGTTAGCCGTCACCTCATTACTGGTCATCACTAACTCGTTAACTGCCGTCGCTACCGATTCAGATTGCTGCTTTTGTTTCTCTGCATTGCTCATGCTTTTAACTGCCGCTTCTTCAGAGCTGCATGAACTGTCTGTCAGCACCGTCATCACGCCGGATAGCTCTTTGATGTTACCGTGCAGTTTATCGATGAAGGTATCGAACGAGTGGGCAAGTTGAGCGAGCTCGTCGTTACCTTTGGCGTTCATTCTGACGGTTAAGTCTCCATCTCCATTTGCAATAGACTCCATCATCACGTTTATCGCTTTGATACGACCCAGGATGTTGTGACCGATGAACACCAATAACAGAGAAAGCAGAGCGACGATAGCTGCACCAAACAGATGTAACATGTTTTGTGTGTTTCTAACTGCCGCTGTAATCGCTTGGCTTATCTCATTCTGCACTTCTTCAATGGCTTGTTCTGTTTGATGAACATTGCTACGTAAAGCGCCTCTAAGCCCCAACTCTGCAGACAAACCTAGATTGCTGTTAGCAACCAATAGCGTCTCAACCGCAGCCTTATATTCGGAATAGGCTTGTTCAGTCGCAATCGAAGTTTGGGAGTAGGGTTCAAACTCAACAAGAGCATTAGTTAACGCTGCATTCGTTTGGCCATTAATATGTGCGAGGTAATGGAAGTCTTTTTCAATCAGCTCTAACAACGCAAGTTCCAGTGCCAAACTTGATTCTGATTCGATTGCTGATTTCAGCGTTGTTCTTTTTCCATCGAGAGTTGCGACAAAGCCCAAAGGTGGGGTTGTGCGTTCGATGTCGTTCACTTGATTGACGATCTGGTGGAACTGTTTCTGATATTGATGAAGGGTATCGGAGATCTTGGTCATTTGATCGGTCAGGTGAAGCTCGTGCGAGGTTAGGGTTCGGTTCAGCGTCACCAATCTTTGATTCAATGTGGCGGCAGTTTTATCGAAACGCTCTGCGTATTTTTGATCGTGGCGAGACAAGAAGTCTTTCTCATGTCGCCTAAGCGTTAATAAATCGACTGAGCTTCTGAGATTTTCGGTTGCAGCGATCTCCAATGATTCCAATTTGTCTAAGCTGAACTGCTCGTAGATGGCATAGATAAAAACAGAAATAAACAGGGTGAGGTTGATTAAAATAAACTTACTGCGAATAGAAAGAGACAGCAAACGATGCTGAGGTTCTGATGGATTGTTCATGGTTAACTCCCTTTAGCCGATGACGTTTCATGTCCATCTATGCTTAATAGTTATTAGATACATTTAAATGATGGATATGTAACTAATAGCCTATAGGGTTGTTAAAGCAAGGTCGGTTGGTGGCGAAAGCAACTTAATCGATGATATGCACCAACTTGACGATTAACTTAGTAATTTGAAGAGTCTAGTTTGCTGGATAAGATGAGGTTAAGCACATGAGATTAGATGCGAAAAGAAAAAGTCCTCATTAACACTCATGTCGGCAATCTTTGAAATCGCAGGCATCGCATTAAATGAGGACTTTCAGTTATTTTAAGTAGTTAGCTTACTATCGAGTTAACGTTGTTAGTAACTTTACCGATCAGCTTTATTCGTTTTGTTCATCGAGAAAGTCGGTGTGCTCTAACCACAGCGCATTAATGATTCCAAACGCGCAGGCGAGTAATACGCCCAGTACCCAACATAAATACCACATAGGTTATCCTCCTATTTCATCTTTAATTAATACAGTGACGAGCTGTTATCGTGAATGTATTGGCTGTCTAGTCGACCGAACATTTTGTAGTAACACCAGATTGTGTAACCCAAAATAATTGGCACCACGATAACTGCGACAACCGAGATAATGCTCAGTGTTAACTCACTCGATGTTCCGTCCCACAGCGTTAAGCTGTGCGATGGCATCAAGCTAGATGGCATGATCATTGGGAATAGGGCAACGCCCGCTGTCGTTATGATGCTTGCTATCGATAAGCTTGACGAAGCGAAGGCCAAACCAGCGCGGTTAAGTCGAGTCATCACTGCACAACTCAGCATTCCGATGATGCCTAGTACAGGAATTCCCCAAAGTACCGGATAGTTTTCGTAGTTATGTAGCAGTAAGTCATCAAACTTCATGACATGTTTTAATAACGGGTTTGAAACACCATCGGTCACAACTGGGCTAGTAATCAGATAACCCGGAAGTGTATACGCGTATATCCCACCAACAATAAACAGTCCGACAGTGACAAGCGCCATACATACGATCACTTTCTGCGCACGTTGTTTTAAATCACCCGTCGTTTTCATCTGTAGGAATGCCGCGCCTTGCGTGACAACCATCGCCAAGCTCACCAAGCCACATAGCAGTGGGAAGGGCGTGAGTAGATCCCAGAAACCACCTTGGTATGACATCATTAGCAATTCGTTAAATTCAAACGGAACACCAATCATCAAGTTACCGAAACCAACACCAAAGATAACCGGAGGAATGAAGCCACTGACGATAAGTGCAATATCACACGCTTTCTTCCATTGCGGGTTATCGATTTTAGCGCGGTAATCCATACCGAGCGGTCTTAACCACAAGGTCGCCAACACGATAATCATGGCTAAATAGAACCCGGAGAACGCAGCCGCGTAGATTGCAGGCCATATCGCAAAGATAGCGCCACCCGCGGTAACCAACCATACTTGGTTGCCATCCCAGTGAGGGGCAATCGAGTTAATCATGATTCGCCGATCAACTTCCGACTTCCCTAAAACAGGGAGCAACGCCGCAACGCCCATGTCGAAACCATCGGTAATGATAAAACCGATCAACAACACGCCAATAACTGCCCATGTAAACAGGCGAAGATTTTCGTAATCAAACATCTGAATTCCTTAATGAAGGTCGATAGTTTTATCTAGCTGACGCGGTGTGCTTTGCTCACCTGTAATGGCTAGATCTTGGTTTGATTGCTCATGGTGATAGCGACCCGTTTTCAGTGCGCTCGGGCCCATTTTTGCAAACTTAACCATCAGGAACATTTCTACAATCAGGAATGCGGTGTAGAACAAGTAAACCAATCCGATAGAGATCCATAAACTTGAAGCGGGTAGATTAGAAGCCGCCATGTTTACTGGCAGAATTTCACCAATAGCCCAAGGCTGACGACCGTATTCCGCAACAAACCAACCGGCTTCACAGGCAATCCAAGGTAGTGGAATCGCGCATATTGTTGCTTTCAGTAACCAACGGTTGGTACCAATCTTACGACGACAAATTTGTACGAATGAAAGACCAATGATGGCAAACATCAAGACGCCACACACCACCATGATGCGGAAGCTCCAGAACAGAGGGGCAACCGTGGGGATTGTGTCTTTGGCTGCTTGTTTGATCTGTTGCTCTGTTGCATCCACCACGTTATCGCTGTATTTCTTAACCAGTAATCCATAACCTAAGTCATGTTTAACCGATTCAAAATCATCGATATTTTGTTGTGATTTATCACCAGAGCGCAGTTTTTCTAATAGACCGTAAGCTAAGATGCCGCTGCGAACACGTTCTTCATTCTTTGCCAATAGATCATGAATGCCGACAACTGGTGTATCCAGAGATCGCGTTGCGATAATACCCATCACGTAAGGGATCTTAATCGCGTAGTCCGTTTCCATGGTTTCTTGATTCGGGAAGCCGAACAGTGTGAATGAGGCAGGGGCTTCTTCTGTGTGCCATTCAGCTTCGATAGCCGCCAGCTTCACCTGTTGAACATCACCCAATTCATAACCAGATTCATCGCCTAGCATCACTGTCGAAACAATCGCAGCCATACCAAAAGCACTTGCCACTGCAAATGAACGACGAGCAAACGGTAAATCACGCCCTTTAAGCATGTAGTAAGCACTGATACCCATAATAAATAGCGCGCCGGTTGTGTAACCTGCCGCAACGGTATGTACGAACTTCACTTGAGTCACTGGGTTGAAGATCACTTCGACGAAGTCTGTCATCTCCATACGCATGGTTTCGAAGTTAAACTCTGCGCCCACTGGGTTTTGCATCCAGCCATTGGCCATCAGAATCCACAGACCAGAGAAGTTCGAACCCAACGCCGTCAACCACGTTACCGATAAGTGCTGACGCTTAGAAAGCTTGTCCCAACCGAAGAAGAACATACCGACTAAGGTTGATTCCAAGAAAAACGCAATCAAGGCTTCAATGGCGAGCGGAGCGCCAAAGATATCGCCTACGTAATGCGAGTAATAAGCCCAGTTAGTACCGAACTGGAATTCCATGGTTAAGCCGGTAGCAACACCGACAGCAAAGTTAATACCAAACAACTTACCCCAGAACTTGGTCATGTCCTTGTAGATGGTTTTGTTGGTCATGACATACAGCGATTCCATCACTGCGAGTAAGAAGGAGAGGCCTATAGTTAGGGGGACGAATATAAAGTGATAAAGAGCGGTACTTGCGAATTGAAACCGCGACAGATCAACGACATCTGTAAGCATAAAAACTCCTTCCCGCCACGAGTGTGACGGGTAAGATAATGGAAAATAAGATGATAATTAGAGAGAACTAATTAAGGGTTTTACATGTAGCTGTGTGAAAAGAATCTATTACCAACGAAGTGCTTTGTTTTGTTTTTTAGAGAACTGTTTACGTAGCCAGTAATCTGCACTCACGTAACGACCACCACCGTAAACAAGCAGTACTAACAACATCACGAAGTAGGTTCCTGCGAACTCCATACCGTTGTTCAGCATTACCGGGTCGCCAAGTTCTGTGATGTAGTTGTAACGACCTGGGAAGTTAACCGCGAGCCATTCGATGAAGCCGTTAAGTCGAACGGTTGCTTCCATACCACCAGTCGCAATCGCATCCCAACCGTGTTTCCAGTGAACCATTGCACTCGCTACGCTCATCATGAAAATCATTGGAATCGAGATAAAGCGAGTAAACAGACCTAACGCGATACAGATACAACCTAATACTTCGGTCGCTGCCGCTAGGAATGCCAGTAGCTCAGGGAAGGGAAGGTTAAGACCACCGTCGGCTGCTGAAGCACCAAACCATGCCACTGTTCCCGAGAAGCCCAGCACTTTAGAGCGTGCACCGACATAAATCACCGGAATCAAATAAAGACGTACTGAAAGCAGTACTAAATAATCGTATTGTTTGCATTTTTCGACAATAGCGTCGTACCAGCTGAGGGCTGACTTAATCATAATTTTTCTCCTAAAGAGTGAACGCCAATCAGTTCAACTTCACTGAAATGTTCGACCCAATTAATAAACTCGAATCTCGCCAATTGTTGAGCAATTATTTGTTTTATATCGGCTAAAGAACGATTTGGTTGTTGTTGAATTATTTGAATAATCGCAACATCAATTTCTCTTAGTTTTATCGTATTGACACGTTGGTCACGGTCGCGATAAATCGCGTAATAAATGGGGTGTCGCCTTTGTGTTAGAAACGTCAGTGACTCACCATGAACAAGGAAAGGTACCTGTACGAGCTTCATCGTACTGTTGACTAACAAACCCAATTGAAGCTGTTGTTCATCAACACGAAGGTCACCCGTCCATGACATCGGCAATACTTGCTTTGAAGCGTCAATTTCAACGCAAAAGGCACACCATTCGTACTCCAACACCGCTAGCTGGTCGGCTGTAAGATCATGACTCGCACTCAAAGTAGACAAATCACTCAGATTAGACATACCCATTGGTTGAGTGCGACGCTGGATAAAGCTAACAAACTCAGTGGCTATATGATGAAACTCTGGCTCTGAGGCGTCATGCACGACAACAAACTCATCAACCAATATCAGTAGTTGGTCTTGGTCGACTTGCTGGCAAAACAGCGGGAATGTGTTGTTCAATACACCAAATACGTTATCTCTAATGAACTCGCTGTATCGACACACTGCGTTGTCTTCAAGTGGCGAACGTATCAGTGCGGTTAGTGCGTGTGTTTGAGTGATCATCATGCTAGGAGGGTTATGCATAAACCAACTCCTGATTCATTGGGCGATGAGCAACACCAGCATCTAGAACCTGACTGTGCATCGTTCGTAATTCCTCAGTCAGCACGACCAAAGGCGGTACGTTGTTGTCTCTTTCGAGCAATAACGGTTTACTGCCATGAATAGAGAAGGTGTAACGCGCCAAGTCAATAACCGCTTGCTGTACCGGCATACCGTGGGTATCAATCAGCGATTTGTTACTTCCACCTGAGCCATCACTTTCAACTAAATGCCCAGCAATGTGGTAATAGCGAATAGCATCGCTCGGTAAAGCCTTAAGCATTTCAGCCGCATCAAAGTGGTGGTTCTGACTGTTCACGTAGAGATTGTTGATGTCGACCAACAATTCACAGCCACTGCGCTTTGCTATTTCAGCGATAAACTCACCCTCAGGCATCTCATCTCCGTAGTTGTGGTAATAAGAGATGTTCTCCATTACCAAAGGACGTTGAATGATGTCTTGGACTTGCTTGATTCTGTCCGCTAAATAGCCGATGTTTTCTGCGTGACGTGGCACGGGTAACAGTTCATACAGATACCCTTGGCTGTCTCGAGAGAAGCTCAAATGCTCGCTGTATACCTGGATATTCAGTTCATCGAGAAATTGACCAACCTGACGTACAAACTTCGTGTTAAGCGGCTGACAATCTCCAATGGATAAGCTTAAACCGTGTGCGATCAAAGGGTATTGCTTCGCTATATCCTGTAGTTGTTCGCGCTTAAGACCACCTAAGCTCATCCAGTTCTCGGGAGCCAGTTCCAGAAAATCAATATCAGGGTGCTTTGGGGAACGAGCGAGCAGTTCAATATGCTCACTGCGTAGCCCAATGCCTTTGTCTGTATTCTGAATGGTTCGCACTTTATGGTTTAACTCGCTGCTTTTAGGGGCTTGGTCATTTGATGCTAGAGCTTTGGCTTTTAAAGCTTTGGTTTTATGCGTTTCTACTGGCCACATACTCCACCTGTCACCTTGCTATTCGCCGTTAAGATGCGCTCTTTGCTTGGCGAGATACCTTCAGCCGTTAAGCCACATTTCCCGTCGCGAGCACGCACTAAACGGTCTTGAGGGTTGCTGGTCAGTTCCGCTTTTTCGAAGCGTTTTTCTGTACCACATTTACCCGCAGCACATTTACCACCGTGTCCTGAAGATTGTTTAGCTTCAACAGGAGCTTCAACAGGAGCTTCGGCAGGTGCATCAGCAAATGCCATTGCAGAGTTAAGGCTAATCACAGACGTGATCGCGATTGATAGGGCGATTTTGTTGTTCATATTATTTCTCCTTTACAGCAGACATAGGGAAGCTCGCTAAATCACGACCAGACATGATTGGTCCGTCGTAGTATTCGCGTACAATTTTGATTGATTCAGATTTGCGCTTAAGGCCTAGACCCATCCAGTGGTTAAGTACCAACATTTTTGGATTGATCTCTTTTGCAATTTCACCAATGACAGAAGGCTTAGCGTGCATGAATGTAGAGACACCATCGGCTTGTTCATGAATCGCCATTGGCATCATCATGATGTCGGCGCCACGAGCGAAGTCTAAGAACGCAGGGTTGCTACCGTTTTGGTCAGCTGAAATCACCATTACGCCTTCTTCACTTTCAATTCGGTAAGCGAGACAAGGTACATCACCATGAGGAATACCCAGAGCCGTGATTTTCAAACCATCTTTTTCGTAAACGACAGTTGGTACTGTGGATTGATAGTCAACATCGGTAAGATTGACTGGGAATAGGCCATCGGTTCCATCGTATAAACCAGCAAGGTAAGCGTATGCGCCATGGTCTGGGTCAAAGTTCGCTGCAAAGTAACCGTTGAGGCTTGGGAACGCTGAACCTGCAGCTGGACCTGAAATCTCTAACGCCTTTTCTCGTTCAAAGAAGTAGCCACCTTTAAGAAGAGCGGGCATGTCATTGACGTGATCGGTATGGAAGTGAGTGATACCCATGAAATCTAGGTCTTCAAGTTTTGCACCCGCTTGACCGAAACGTAGGTAAACACCGCCACCGGCATCAATCATGATTCGTGATTTGCCTTTCCACCATACGATTTCACCTGATGATGCACGTAGGTCATCCGAGATAGGGCCACCTGAACCCAGTATTTGTAATGTAAAGTCGGTATCGACCGGCTTAAGTTCAATTGCGTGACAGTTGGCGCCCAAGGTCAATCCAAGAGCTATTGCTAAAGCTTTTAAAGGCTGTTTCATATTGTTATCCAATTCTTTTTTCTTATGTGTTTTCTTCGAAGTGAGCATTCAAAGAAGTGAAACTTTCGCCAAGCAGCACGATAAGTGCGTGCTTCGTTCTGTTCACGGAGCATAAGATAAAGAATTGTTAACGTTTGGTATATCTAGTAATTTTGAAATCAACGTTAAGTTAAACTAAACGATTAGATTAAGCGCGTTCTGTTGCTGAAATAATGTGCAGAAAGGGTGGTAACTGCGAGCTGGCTGTTAAAATTGTGCGAATAGAATGATGGGCAAGGAGAGGGAATGCTAAGGAGATAAAAGGAATAAAAGAAAAAGGTGCAAGCCTTCGCCTACACCTTATATAAGTTCACCAGAAAACTAGCGTTAGATAGCATTTGTCTTTAGAGAAGTTTGCCTTTAAAGGACTTACGCTGATTACTCGCCTTTTACATCAAAGTCGATCTTGTCTGCACCCGTGAACACTTGGAAGCGTAAACCTTTAGCGCGAGCAATGGTTGTGATGCCGAACTTCTGAGCCAAGTCTAAGCCCATTTGCGTTACGCCAGAACGTGATAGCAAAACAGGGATACCCATCTGAGCAACCTTAATCACCATCTCAGACGTTAAACGGCCTGTGGTATAGAAGATCTTATCTTCACCTGTCTCTTTGTTAAGCCACATCTCACCAGCCAATGTATCAACGGCATTGTGTCGGCCAACATCTTCAACAAACGATAGAACCTTGTCGTCTTTGCAAACCGCACAACCGTGCACTGCGCCTGCTTTCTTGTAGGTATCGTTGTAATGAGTCAATGCTTCAAGCGCTGTATAGATTTCAGATTGCTTAATCTTGTTTTGAGGCACTTGGTAATCTTCCAACTGCTTCATCACGTTGCCATACATAGTGCCCTGACCGCAGCC
>NZ_JADDYK010000053.1:34329-35702 GCF_015163615.1 Vibrio sp. OPT18 | reverse complement strand
AGAGGTTACTGTCTTCTTCTTAAGCGCTTGCTCAAGTTGGCTTGTGTCTTCTTTGGTGATAACCGCAGCAGAGCTAGTTTCCCAATCGATGATAATAGATTCAACCGCTTCGGGATCGGAAAGGAAGCTTTGGTTTTTCAAATAACCTAAGACTAATGACTCAGGACGAGAGCCCAATGTCATCAAGGTTACGATCTCTTTCCAGTTCAACATTACGGTAAGAGGGCGCTCACACGCGATCTGTTTCGTTAGCTTTTCGCCATATTCATCAAACACTTCAACTTCGATTGTCTGAAGTGGGTTCTCACTGGTTTTTATTATGTTTGGTTTTACCACAGTCATTTCCTACTTAATGAGATAGCGATTTTATGAGATAAGAAGTCAACAAGAGCAATAAGGCTCTCATTCATCAATGCGCTAGTTTGTTGGTTCGCTATGGCCTAGGTTTCGATTATCGTTTCGAACATGCCATAGATCTGTGAATATATAGCTTTGTGAATAACATTAGCGAATTAGCTAAAGCAAATCTTATTCCAAAATAACGGGGATTGATGGAAACATGAAGCATTAGATTAAAATAGCGCAAAATATGAGAGTTCACCGGGTGGAGTTGTCTGAAATAACCAGTATCGACTAACGTTATAGTGACAACTTGATAACGAACGCTATAGATACGCTCTCACAGTCAATCCGTATTGGCGTGTTTATTGCTTTATGGGGTGTATATGATTGCGCACAGTACAAAATGTCCTAAGTGCATTCAGACCAAAGAAAATCAATTGGGTGAAGTATGTCTGAGATAAAAGAATTCAAAGAACAATATGAAAAAACAGAAGCAGCTTGGCCAATCGGTGTCCAAAGAATAGAGAAAGAGATCAAAACAGGTATCTGGGTAACGACGCAATGGGAATTGACGGGGTTTGAACTGTCACCAGAAGACGATGCCCAAGACGTTTGTTTACTCCAACTACATAAAGACGAACGTACAGACTATCGTTTCAACCTCAGCTCGCAGCAACCTAAGCTTTTCCTAGTGATGGATAATGTTGATTCTGGTGTTAAACCCGTTATTCAGTTACTTACCGCATCACAAACCGTTGCAGGGCAATACATGGACGGTGACAACCAAGTCCTTTCATACGATATTCCGCTACCTGTACAAGCTTGGATGGAAGCTTTCATCGGTCGTCATGGCGAGTTATTGGAAGCAAGACGTAAAAAACGTAAAGGCGCGGGTCGATCAAATGGCAACTAACTTTTTTAGCCGTTGGTCTCAACGAAAGCTTGATGAATCAACCGACCAACCATTAGAAGCGCAACAAACGCTAGAGGAAACTGAGCTTACTTCCACTGAAGCTTCGTCTGCTGCTTCA
>NZ_JADDYK010000053.1:5395-34275 GCF_015163615.1 Vibrio sp. OPT18 | reverse complement strand
TCTGTAGACGCAGAAGCATCGGAGTCACAAGAACGTGGGACTTTAGAAAATGAGTCTTCAGAACACAATGAAGACGCTCACGCTGTCGATTCTCAAGCTATTGACTCTCAGGAGATAGCATCAGAAACGACTGAAGACTTGTCTGTTGCTCAATTATTGGTGTCAGAAGCATCAGAGAGCGTAAAAAAAGCGGCATTGCGTAAATTATTTCTCTCAGAAGAGTTCAACGTTCGTGATGGTTTAGATGATTACGACGACGATTACAGTAATTTGAAGTCTCTTTCTGAAGGGGTGGCGGAAACCTTGCGTGATTGGGTTAAAGACAAAACGGAAGAAGAAACTGCGCCAGAAGAAGAGCAACTTATTGATAATAAAGACGAAGATGAAGTTTTAGAAAATTCTGAAAGCGATCTTGAGGTATCTGATAATGAATTTGAAACGTCAGAAAGTGCCGAAATAACCGAACAAGAAAAAGAGCTGTATAAAAACACAGTATCAGGTAATAACGCTACAATGTCAGACGAAGCTGACCTGAAAGAGATGGGACAAAATATACCACACAAAGAATAGGTACATTTTGACTAAACACTCAATGAACCGCTTGCGACAAAATGTCCCAAGCGGTTTTTTCATACGCACAATAAACGTTATAAAGGACTAAATTACTGATATATAAGGCATATTAAATTGGCATGGCATTTGCTAAATAACGTTCATTATCAACTTTTTTGTAGATAGACGAGTTCACGGTCTGACCAACGACACACTGGCTAAAGGGTTAGTTGTTAACGGATTACTCAGCAAGTTCTCTATCGCTTACTACAATGAAGGTTGAACAGATTATCCATGTCCAAAGATGGAACTGAGCAATGCTTAAACAATTATTAGAACAAGCAACTTCAAATAACGCTAAAGCAAGACTGTATGCATTTGAAAATACAGTTGAGTTAACAAATCTGATTCCACCTACTGTTAGCTACGAAAGCGGCGGTAATACACTTGTTATTGGTCCAACTGCGATCATTGAAAGTGCTGCGGCTCAATTACCTCAATTGACGAGCCTAACCTTATTGTCAACAGATGGCGAAAAGGGCACAAACCCAGAACTGTACTTCGCGAATTCGGTTCAAGTATCCGGTTTCCTTGGCACGTTTGAAGTTGTGATCGAAAACAAAGGCACATCAAGCAACCTAGCGAAAGTCGCGATTAATCACGATTGTTTCGATGTTGTTTTAGACCTATGTCTGAATAGCTGCATGACAGAAGAAGTACCTGTACCGGGTTATTACCCAGTAGGCCGCGGCTATCCAAAGCTGGCTGAAGCGTTAGAAGAAATTCCTACGCTAATGGGCACATTTGATAAGCCTAAATTCTTCCGTCTAGACACTGACCTTTGTGCGCACAGTTCTCGTGGCGTAAAAGGCTGTGAGCGTTGTGTCGATGCTTGTCCTGCTGGCGCATTATCAAGTGAAGGCTCGGATAAGACTGGTCACAAGATTGAGATTAACCCTTACCTATGTCAAGGCGTTGGTACTTGTGCAACTAGCTGTCCTACAGAAGCGATTACCTATGCGCTTCCAAATCCTGACGATACTCAAAAGTTTATTGAACGTACGCTAGCGAACTATGAGCAAGCGGGCGGTCTGGATCCAATCGTACTTATCTGTAGCTCTCGTCATGAGACTTACAATGTGATGGCGCTAAAAGCACTGCCAGATAACGTGATTCCAATCGTTGTTGAAGAACTGCCTTCTATTGGTATCGATACTTGGTTTGCAGCGTTAGTGAATGGCGCAACTCAGGTTCTGTTTGCTGCTTCTCGTTTCATGCCAGAAACCATCATTCGTGTTCTGAATAACGAAGTAGGGATCGCTCAAGAGTTACTCGACCAAATCGGTGTTCCAAAAGAAACCATCGATATCCTGTATTTAGAATCTCTACGTGAAGGTCCTCCAACTCTGTGTGTTGATTCATTCGATCTTGCACTTGGCGATCTTCAAGGCAATAAACGTCAACGCCTATTCACAGCACTTGATGCTATGTCTTCATCTCGCATTCCTGTTGAGAACATTGTTGAGCTTCCATCAAATGCACCCTATGGCACGGTTTCGTGTGAAAGCAAAGATTGTACTTTGTGTATGAGTTGTGTGGCGGTTTGTCCTACGCGCGCTCTTCATACCGACGGCGCATCTCCATCACTTAAGTTTGTAGAACAAGACTGTATTCAATGTGGTCTGTGTGAAAAGGCGTGTCCTGAAAATGTTCTGACTCTAACGCCTCGCATGAACTGGGTGAAAGAAGAACGTCAGAAGGCTGTTGTAATTCATGAAGAGAAAGCAGCGGAATGTATTCGTTGTCATAAGCCATTCGCACCGCAGTCTATGATTGACATGTTACAAAATAAGTTACGCGGTCACTCTCACTTTTCAGACGAATCAGCAATCAATCGTATTGCGATGTGTGAAGACTGCCGCGTGATAGATATGTTTGATTCGATGGCTCAAGACCCATTGAAACAACTGAAATACTAGGAGTTGGCATTGGATACTCATTTAGATCAAGCACAAAAGCTAGAGCAAGAACAAACACTAAGAACTGAAATCTATTTGGTTCTTTCTGCATTGTTTCGTAGCGCACCTTCTGAAGAGGTGATTGATTTCCTAAAGACGCTAGACATTGAAGCGTCTGAGAGCGCAATGCAAAAAGCTTGGATTGCCATTCAACAAGCGGCAACGGAATCAAATCGCGAAGCTTTAGAAGACGAATATCAAGACCTGTTCATTGGCATTGGCCGTGGAGAGATTGTTCCATTTGGTTCTTGGCATAGAACTGGCGCCATGATGGAAAAACCACTGGCAGAAATTCGTCATGATTTAGAGCTTTTAGGCATTGAGCGTGATGATCAAGTAAAAGAGCCAGAAGATCATATTGCTGCATTGTGTGAAGTAATGGCAATGCTAACCGGTGAAGAAGAAGCGCTTCAACAAGCGGTTTTCAATAAGCACCTTGGCCCTTGGTTTAACTCTTTTACGCGTCAGCTTGAAAGTGCAGAAAGTGCGAACTTCTACAAATCGGCAGCTCAGCTGTGTGAAGCATTCCTAACGTTAGAGCAAGTGCGTTTTAGCGTTAATACCAAAAGCAGTAAGCATAAATTAAAGATTGATGTGAAAAACGTCACTGATTACGAGTAATCGAGCAGTACGCGATTATATCGATAGAGGGGCATTAAGCCTCCAAAAAGATCTACCGTAAGGTAAGGAAGCAATGATGAAAGATAATAAAGAAATAAACTCAAGCCGTAGGGACTTACTCAAAGGCTTAACGACTGCAGCCGTTGCTGGTGCGGTTGTCGCTGGTACAACGAAAGTGGCAACAGCTTCAGAAACGGTTGAAATGCCGAAAGAAGACATGAAGAAGACGGGCTATCGTGAAACGCAACACATTCGCGATTACTACGACACACTTTAGGAGATAACGGATGAAACTTGTCAAACGCTCCGATAGTGTGAGCAAAGAAACCAATCAACTGGGTGTGTCTCGACGTGCCTTCATGAAAAACACTTCATTAGCCGCTGGTGGCGCGGTAGTAGGCGCAAGTCTATTCGCTCCAGGTATGATGAAAAAGGCGCAGGCTAAATCAGTCGATCCAGAAGCGAAAACAGAAGTGAAACGTACTATCTGTTCTCACTGTTCTGTGGGTTGTGGTATTTACGCTGAAGTTCAAAACGGTGTTTGGACGGGTCAAGAGCCTGCATTCGATCACCCATTCAACGCTGGTGGACACTGTGCTAAAGGTGCAGCTCTGCGTGAACACGGCCACGGTGAGCGTCGTCTTAAGTACCCAATGAAATTAGAAGGCGGTAAGTGGAAGAAGCTTTCTTGGGAACAAGCGATTGAAGAGATCGGTAACAAAGCGCTAGAACTTCGTAAAGAGTCAGGCCCTGATTCGGTTTACTTCCTAGGTAGTGCAAAACACAGCAACGAGCAAGCTTACGCATTCCGTAAGATGGCGTCTTTGTGGGGAACAAACAACGTTGACCACCAAGCGCGTATTTGTCACTCAACCACAGTAGCCGGTGTTGCAAACACTTGGGGTTACGGTGCGATGACAAACTCGTTCAATGACATGCACAACTGTAAGTCGATGCTGTTCATTGGCTCGAACCCTGCAGAAGCTCACCCAGTTGCGATGCAGCACATCCTAATCGCGAAAGAGAAGAACAACTGTAAGATCGTTGTTGCAGATCCTCGTCGTACGCGTACTGCTGCGAAATCTGATCACTATGTTTCTCTTCGCCCAGGTTCAGACGTTGCGTTTATCTGGGGTGTGTTATGGCATGTCTTTGCTAACAAATGGGAAGACCAAGAATTCATCCGCCAACGTGTATTCGGCATGGACGAGATCCGTGAAGAAGTCGCGAAGTGGAGCCCAGCTGAAGTTGAACGCGTAACTGGCGTTCCTGAGTCTGAAGTTTACCAAACCGCGAAACTGCTTTCTGAAAACCGTCCAGGTTGTATCGTTTGGTGTATGGGTGGTACTCAGCACACGACTGGTAACAACAACACACGTGCTTACTGTGTACTTGAGCTTGCGCTAGGTAACATCGGTAAGTCAGGTGGCGGTGCAAACATTTTCCGTGGTCACGATAACGTACAAGGCGCAACTGACCTTGGCGTACTGTCAGACACGCTTCCAGGTTACTACGGCTTATCTGAAGGTTCTTGGCGCCACTGGTCGAAAGTTTGGGACGTAGACTTTGACTGGATCAAAGGACGTTTCGACGACAACGCATACGGCGGTCAAAAACCAATGAACAGTGCAGGTATTCCTGTCTCTCGTTGGGTTGATGGCGTACTTGAAGACAAAGACAAGATTCGTCAGCGCGAAAACATCCGTGCCATGTTCTACTGGGGTCACGCGGTGAACTCTCAGACTCGTGGTCCAGAGATGAAGAAGGCGATGCAGAAGCTGGATATGATGGTTATCGTTGACCCATACCCAACAGTTGCAGCAGTAATGAACGATCGTACTGACGGCGTTTACTTGCTTCCAGCAACCACTCAATTTGAAACCTACGGCAGTGTAACGGCATCAAACCGTTCTCTACAGTGGCGTGACAAGGTGGTTGATCCTCTGTTCGAATCTAAGCCTGACCACGAAATCATGTACCTTCTTTCTAAGAAGCTTGGTTTCTCTGATCAACTGTTCAAAAACATCCGTGTTGAGAACAACCAACCATTGATTGAAGACATCACACGTGAATTCAACAAAGGTATGTGGACGATCGGTTACACAGGTCAAAGCCCAGAGCGTTTGAAAGAGCACCAACAGAACTGGCACACGTTCCACAAGACCACGCTTGCTGCAGAAGGCGGCCCAGCGAATGGCGAGACTTACGGTCTTCCTTGGCCATGTTGGGGTAACCCAGAGATGAAACACCCAGGTACGCATATCCTTTACGATACGTCTAAACCTGTCGCCGAAGGTGGTGGTAACTTCCGTACTCGTTTCGGTGTCGAGTTTGAAGGTCAAAGCCTACTGGCTGAAGACAGCTACTCAAAAGGCAGCGAAATCAAAGATGGCTACCCTGAATTCAGTGACAAACTACTGAAACAACTGGGTTGGTGGGATGACCTAACAGCAGAAGAGAAAGCCTCTGCTGAAGGTAAAAACTGGAAGACTGACGTTTCTGGCGGCATTCAACGCGTGGCTATCAAGCACGGTTGTATTCCTTTTGGTAACGCGAAAGCGCGTGCGATCGTTTGGACATTCCCAGACCGCGTGCCACTGCACCGTGAACCACTTTACACACCACGTCGAGACCTAGTTGCTGACTACCCAACATGGGATGACAAGGAAGCGATCTTCCGTGTTCCTACGTTGTACAAGTCAATCCAAGAGCAAGACAAGTCTGGTGAATACCCGATTATTCTTACTTCTGGTCGTCTGGTTGAGTACGAAGGTGGTGGTGAAGAGACTCGTTCTAACCCTTGGCTAGCAGAGCTTCAACAAGAGATGTTTGTTGAAGTGAACCCGAAAGACGCGAACGACATTGGCTTTAAAGATGGCGATGACGTTTGGGTTGAGGGTGCAGAGAAGGGCCGAATTAAGGTGAAAGCGATGGTAACTCGTCGTGTGAAACCGGGTCTGGCGTTCATCCCATTCCACTTCGGTGGTAAGTTCCAAGGCGAAGATTTGCGTTCTAAATACCCAGAAGGCACTGATCCTTACGTTATTGGTGAAGCTGCTAACACAGCAACCACATACGGTTACGACCCTGTCACGTTGATGCAGGAAACGAAAGTAACCCTTTGTAATATTCGTAAAGCGTAAGGAGTCTTAAAATGGCTAGAATGAAATTTCTTTGTGACACCAAGCGTTGTATCGAATGTAACGGTTGTGTCACTGCATGTAAGAATGAAAATGATGATGCTCTAGAATGGGGTATTCAACGTCGTCGCGTTGTAACACTAAACGATGGCGAACCGGGTGAAAACTCAATCTCAGTAGCGTGTATGCACTGTACTGATGCACCATGTATGGCAGTGTGTCCTGCAGACTGTTTTGAACATACAGAAGACGGCATCGTACTTCACAATAAAGATCTGTGTATCGGTTGTGGTTACTGCTTGTTTGCTTGTCCGTTTGGCGCACCTCAATTCCCTAAACAGGAAGCGTTTGGTGAGCGCGGTAAGATGGACAAATGTACATTCTGTGCAGGTGGCCCTGAAACAGAGCCTGGTTCTGTTGAAGAGCGTCAGAAGTACGGTGCGAACCGTATTGCTGAAGGCAAACTACCAATGTGTGCTTCTTTATGTTCAACCAAAGCACTGTTAGCGGGTGATGCAGAGAAAGTTTCTGATGTTTTCCGTCAGCGTGTAGTTGAACGTGGTGCGAAAGGTGCAGGTTGGACAGACGGCAACGACCTTTCTTACGATGCGACTAAGAGCTAAGTAGGAGAGACATATGCTTACAATGTTTAAGCGTCTCTTCCTTGTTGTGCTGCCAATGTTGGCAGCACTGACAATGCTTTCTCCTATGAGTCATGCATCTGAGACGAACTCATCACAAACTCAATCGAGCTCTGCTCAACGAGAAATCACACAGCTTGCTGGTGCCGATTTTTGGCGACAAGTAAGAAATGGTGAGGAAGGTTACACCACATCTCAATCAGCTGAGCACGGTGTGTTAATCAGTACTCCAGGTCAAACGTGGTACATATTGAAAGAGAAGTGGATGTCACCAGCCGGTGCGGTCGCTATCTTTGGCAGTATTGCTTTCGTGACTTTGATGTACGTTGTGATTGGCCCGCTAATGCTAAGCGCGCCAAGAACCGGTCGTAAGATCAAACGTTGGTCTCGACTAGACCGTGCCTTGCACTGGAGTATGGCGTTTACCTTCTTAACACTGGCGTTCAGTGGTTTGATGTTGGTTTACGGTAAGCACTTCTTGAAGCCGTACATTCCAACGGATCTATGGGGCTTCATCGTTCTACTGGCCAAGCAATACCACAACTACATCGGCCCGATTTTCTATGTGCTGTTGATGGCTGTTCTTATCAAGTGGTGGCGCAAGTCTATCTTCAAGATGGTCGATATCCAGTGGTTCATGAAACTGGGCGGCATGGTAGGGAAACATAAAGGTTCTCATCCATCTGCTGAGTTTTCGAACGCGGGTGAGAAAGCGCTGTTTTGGCTATTGATTGTTATGGGTAGTGTCGCTGCGATCAGTGGCTTGGTTTTAGACTTCCCAATCTTCGGTCAAACACGTCGTGATATGGAGCTTTCAAACTTAGTCCACATGTTGGCTGCTTTGATCCTTATCTGTGGTTTCGTGTTCCACATCTACATCGGCTTGTTCGGTATGGAAGGTGCACTGGAAGGCATGGTAACAGGCGAAGTTGATGAAACTTGGGCAAAAGAGCACCATGACCTTTGGTACAAAGAAGTGATGGAACAAGAGAAAAACGGCGTTGAACAAAGTGCTAACGCAGCAACAGAGAAAACGGAAGGGGTGAATAAGAATGAACAAACCTCATAAAGGTATTTGGGTCGCTTACATACTAAGCTGCTTTACGCCATTTACTTGTCTTCTCTCTGGTGTGGTTGCCATCATCTACGCGGGCTATCGTTTAGATAAAGGTGAAGACGGCGAAGTAGTGGATACGCATTACTACGGTTTGATTCGCTCGTTCTTCTTGAACCTGACGTTCTTTGTTGTGCTTATCGTGACCGTAGCAACCTCTAATGGCGTGTTGATCGGTGTGAACGATTACTGGTATCAAAACCACATTATCGATGACATCGCTTACTACATCCCGTATGTAGGCATGTTGTTTGGTGGTGTTGCGATTGTGGTTTGGTTTATTCGTATGTATCAAGGTATGCAGCGTTTGAGTCAAAACCTACCGCAAAACCCGACAACAGGTCCAAACTTGTAGTCGAGCATAGACTCACTAGATAGCGAATTATCTAGCACAATAGTCCTTTTGAAAGCCCAATGATTTCGGTCATTGGGCTTTTTGTTTCTAATCAGCAACAAAACTGAATGAAGCATGGTATTGACCGCTTCAATATGGTGCAACTCCCTTAATTGGTGCAATTCTTGTTTCCATTTTTACGCTTATTAAGAACCAAGAAAGTGCACTAATAAATTTATGCGCTATTAATCAATAATTTAAAAGCAGAACCTGTTGCACGAAAATTACCCTTCACACTTGGAACGCATCTTGCGTTCACTGTTGAGTCTTTAATTAATTACAACATTGAATCGCACGATATCAGTGCAAATCAGATAAAGCGAAGGAGAATGCTTTAATGAGTGAAACGGTGACTCAAGTTCATAGTGCAGTACAAACCCTTACCCAAAGTTCAGATACTTTATTCCTATTACTCGGTGCCATCATGGTTTTCTTGATGCACGCTGGCTTCGCATTTCTAGAAGTCGGTACCGTTCGAAAGAAGAACCAAGTAAACGCGCTCGTTAAGATCCTGTCGGATTTTGGTGTCTCCGCCATTGCTTACTTCTTTATCGGTTACTGGGTTGCTTACGGTGCACACTTTTTTGCAGACGCAGAAACACTGTCGCAAGGCAACGGATATGAGCTGGTTAAGTTCTTCTTCCTTATGACATTCGCAGCTGCAATCCCAGCGATCGTTTCAGGCGGTATCGCAGAGCGTGCACGTTTCTACCCAATTTTGATTGCGACACTGTTTACGGTTGGTTTCATCTATCCATTTTTTGAAGGCATCATTTGGAACGGCAACTTTGGATTCCAAGATTGGCTAGAAGGTCAGTTTGGTTATGGATTCCATGACTTCGCAGGCTCTGTTGTAGTTCACGGCGTAGGTGGTTGGATTGCTTTGGTCGCAGTTTACTTCTTAGGGATGCGTAAAGGTCGAATCCGTGCGGGTAAACACACCAACTTCGCACCATCGAATATCCCATTCTTAGCGCTAGGCTCTTGGATCTTATGTGTGGGTTGGTTCGGCTTTAACGTGATGTCTGCACAAGCAATCAACGGCATCAGCGGCCTAGTGGCGATGAACTCTCTCATGGCAATGGTTGGCGGTATCCTTGCGGCTCTAATTGCAGGTAAAAATGACCCGGGCTTCATCCACAATGGTCCTTTGGCTGGTCTCGTTGCTATTTGTGCGGGCTCAGATTTGATGCACCCACTTGGCGCTTTGGTGACGGGCGGCGTGGCAGGCGCGCTATTTGTTTACCTATTTACTTACATGCAAAACAAAACACAGATCGATGATGTACTCGGTGTGTGGCCTCTACACGGCGTATGTGGTGCTTGGGGTGGCATAGCAGCAGGTATCTTCGGTTCACAAACATTCTGGGGGCTAGGGGGCGTGAGCTTTGCTTCTCAAGTGGTCGGCACACTGGCGGGCATTGCTGTGGCTTTGATTGGCGCAATGATTGTTTATGGTGTGTTGAGCAAACTAACAGGCCTACGCTTAAGTGAAGAAGACGAATTCAACGGCGCGGATCTTTCAATCCATAAGATCTCGTCTATCAACGAAGACTAACGTCGTTCACTTTGATGGGTTTAGGCTCATCAAGTAGGCATCAGTTAAACAGAACTAAGCGGCTTCGGTCGCTTTTTTTGTTTCAATGAAAAGCAAAACAGAGAGTTTTAGTAACAACGGTAGCATCCATCAAGCGAGTTATGTCACAAATAGCCAATGAATTCAGTTGCCTAAGACTATGGTCTAATCCCTAAAACTATTGTTGGAATTTGAACAGTGCTAAGCTGTTACAAAGTGACATATTGAAAAGGACGTTGTATGCATTTCCCATATCGAAATATCGTAATTCTTACTGGCGCTGGCATCTCTGCGGAGTCGGGGATACAAACATTCCGAGCACAAGACGGGCTATGGGAAAACCATAAAATCGAAGATGTCGCGACCCCAGAAGGGTTTGCGAAAGATCCCGACTTGGTTCAAGCATTCTATAACAAGCGTCGCCATGGCTTACAAGGTGAGAGCATTCAACCAAATTCCGCCCATAAGGCGCTAGGTGAGCTCGAAGACAAACTTGATGGCAAAGTAACAATCATCACTCAGAACATCGACAACCTGCACGAGAGAGGCGGTAGCAACAACATTATTCACATGCACGGCGAACTTTTGAAAGCACGTTGCAGTGAATCGAATCAAGTTATCGAACATAAAGGTGACATCGAAACCGGTGAACTCTGTCATTGCTGTCAAATTCCAGCGCAGATGCGTCCTCATATTGTGTGGTTTGGCGAGATGCCGTTACGAATGGGTGACATCTATTCAGCACTCGAAGAAGCGGATCTGTTTATCTCTATCGGAACTTCAGGGGTTGTTTATCCAGCGGCAGGCTTTGTTCACGATGCGAAAATGCATGGTGCACATACTATCGAGATAAACCTCGAACCTAGTGCGGTTGAAAGTGAATTTGAAGAGAAGCGTTATGGTAAGGCAAGTATTGAGGTGCCTAAACTGGTTGGCGAGCTGTTATGTTCAGAGAAGGGCTCTATAACGGCTTAAAACTTCCTAATCCGTTATAAATGGCAAATGTACATCGGCTTTAAGAACCTTAGAGTCACATGTATGTTTGCTTTTTTGTTTCTACTTACGGCTTGTGCTAATACAAGTGTCGTAAGGCAGAAGCGGGCATTAAAGCAAGGTTCGATTATGTTCGTTGAGCTTTCTTCATCTCGTACATCGCCTTATCGGACTCAATAAGCGCCTGTTTGAAGTTATCTTGATTGGTCACTTCAATTCCGTAAGAGAAACTGATGTTTTCTCCATGCAGTAGGTTAGTAAGTTGATTAACAAACTCGCCTCCACGACCAAGCTGCGCTGTCGCAACAAACTCATCGCCTCCAACCCTAAAGACCATTTCATCTTCAAGTGCAGCTTGGCTGAGCGCTTGAGAGAAACGAACGATCATCAGATCGCCGACTTGATGCCCTTTGCGGTCATTGATTTTCTTTAATCCATCCAAATCAAAGTAGATTAATTCGAATTCCTGCAGCTGAATCGCGTCGAACTTCTTACGATTGTATAAACCTGTTAGCTCATCTTGCTTGCCCTGATCTTTCAATTTGGTTGTCAGTTCAGTAATACCGTAAGCGATAAGTAGGAAGGCGATCTGCAATAAACCATCTTCAAGAAACGTATCGAGTAATTCGTTTCTATCTGCCCATTCATCGAGATATTTGAGCTCAGTAGTCACATCATAGAATAGGTTGAAAATAAGAAGGCGTGCGCCACAGCGAAGGATCTTGTGGGGACGAATGGCATGTCGAGCAACGTAATAGATATACATGGTAATCACGAGCGTGTTTGTTTCGAAAAACAGATCGTAATTTGAATCGATATGGATAAATGAACTGAGACCAAGCATCAAGAATGACGCAAGAAGCATCAGAGTCACAACCAATAATATCGGGTTCGCTGGCATATTATAACGCACTCCATGTCGTTTAATGCCATCCTATATAAAGTATAGATAAAAATAAAGCGGCTTACGCCGCTTTATTAACCTGTCAGTAACAATCTAGTTGTTTACTTTAAGTTTTTGGAAGTACTCGTCATAAATGACACTCGCTTCACCAACTTCGTCTTGCCAAACACCGTTATCCATCACTGATTGTGGTGGGAAAACGTTCTTGTCTTCAGCAAATTCTTTAGGAAGAAGAGGGTAAGCGGTTTTAACTGGTGTCGGGTAACCGATCTCTAGAGCAATTTTCGCAGCGTTCTCTGGGCGAAGAAGAAAGTCGATCATCTTATGAGCCGCTTCAGTGTTCTTAGCACCTGCTGGAATTGCTAGGCTGTCCATCCAGAAGATAGCGCCTTTTTCTGGCCAGATGATGTCAATCGTTGCGCCTTCTTGGCGTGCCATGTAAGCAGAGCCATTCCAAAGCATACCAAGTGACACTTCACCTGCTAGGTAAGGGTTTGCTGGGAAATCTGAGTTAAATACCAATACGTTTGGCATTAGCTTACGAAGTTCTTCGTAGGCTTCTTTGATTTCTTCAGGGTTAGTCGTGTTTGGAGAGTAGCCCAGTTTAGATAGAGCGATATGGAAAACCTCACGAGAGTCATCCATCATCATCAGTTGACCTTCCCACTGCGTATCCCACAGGTCGCCCCAGTTTTTAACTGAAGACTTGTCTAGCATGTCTGAGTTGATACCAATACCCGTCGCACCCCAGATATATGGGATTGAGTAGTTATTGTTTGGGTCAAATGGCTTATCTAAGTAATTTGGATCCAAATCTGCAAAGTGGCTTAGCTTGGTTTTATCAAGCTCTTGAAGCATGCCTTCTTTACGCATCTTAGAAACGAAGTAAGTAGAAGGAACCACTAAGTCGTAACCCGTACCTTGAGTTTTTAACTTAGCGTACATGCTTTCGTTAGACTCATAAGTTGAGTAGTAGACTTTGATACCAGTCTCTTCTGTGAAGTCTTCTAGTACTTCATTTGGAATATATTCAGACCAGTTGTAAAAATACAGTTCTTGGTCAGCTGCGAAAGAGGGTGTAGAAAGTAAAGTAGCAGCACACAATGCGCCGGTATACAGTGTTTTTTTCATTACTGTTCCGTTCATTTGTTTGATTTGGAGCTGGGTAGTGAACCCAAGGTAAAAGGATTTCGAAAAATCGCGCTATATTATAGCAGCGATATAATAAAATAGGCAGCCTAAGCTGCCTATTCATTGATATTCTTATTTTTAACTTATTGATTATCTACGTCGGGCTGTTAAGTAAACCAGTTACTTAGTCGTTGTGAGATAATAGGCTAAATTACTGACCTGCTTTAAGTTTCATGAAGTAATCTTCGTACTTCACTGTCTTATCGCCAACCGCAGCTTGCCATTCAACACGATCAAGGTCTTCTTGCGATGGGAATAGCGCAGGGCTGTCTTTGAACTTCTCGTTAGACGCTTTAACGGCTGTAAGGTAGCCAGTATCACGAGAGATTTGCTCAGCAATTTCAGGGCGAAGTAGGAAGTCGATCATCTTATGAGCCGCTTCTACGTTTACCGCACCAGAGCTAATCGCGAAGTTATCAACCCAACCGATACCGCCTTCTTTAGGGAAAACCAGTTTGATTGGTAGACCTTCGTTTTGCGCAGCAGCAGCAGAACCGTTCCACAGCATTCCTAGACCCACTTCACCAGACATGTAAGGCGCGCCTGGGTTGTCTGAGTTAAATACTAGAACGTTCGGCATTAGCTTTTGTAGCTCAGCGTACGCTTCGTCGATCTCTTTTTCGTTTGTTGTGTTACCAGAGTAACCTAACTTACGTAGTGCGATGTGGAACACTTCACGAGTGTCGTCCATCATCATCAGTTGACCTTCAAGCTCAGGTTTCCATAGATCAGCCCAGCTTTGGAAATCTTCTGGATCGTACATGTCAGTGTTAACAGCAAGACCTGTGATCGCAACTACGTGTGGAATAGAGTAGTCGTTGCTTGGGTCGTACGGCTTATCTAGGTAGTTAGTATCTAGATTCTTGAAGTTGTTCAGCTTAGTTTTGTCGATCTTTTGTAGCATACCTTCGTCACGCATCTTAGATACGAAGTAAGTCGACGGCACAACTAGGTCGTAGCCTTTGTTGTGTGTTTTTAGCTTTGCGTACAGGGTTTCGTTCGACTCGTAAGTCGAGTAGATAACCTTGATACCAGTTTCATCAGTGAACTGTTCTAGAATCTCACTGTTGATGTAAGGTCCCCAGTTCATGAATACCAATTCTTTGTTATCTTTTGCAAATGATGGTGCAGATAACATTGAAAGCGCACATGCACTACCAGCTAATAGAGTAGCCCATTTTTTCATTGACGTTAGCTCCAAACTAAACGTTGCCCGAAGGCAGTAGATAGAAAAACAGAATGGCAATTTACCATTCTGTTTATGATTAACACTTTTTTGAACTTGAAGTCTTTTAACTTCTCACCAAGCCTGTCTCTTTATAGAGTAGGAGACTTACTTGATTTTTTCTCTCGCTAATAACTGAGAAATGATCACCAGTATTAACGACACCACTAACATCACTGTTGCTAGGGCGTTTACCTCAGGAGAGATACCCACTTTAACCATTGAGTAAATCTTCAGTGGTAAGATTTCATACGTTGGGCCGGTTACGAAAGAGCTGATGATCACATCGTCCAAAGACAGAGTGAAGCTCAATAACCAACCTGCAGCAACCGCTGGCTTAGCAAGAGGTAAAATGATCTGCTTTAGAATCGTCCACTCACTTGCACCTAAGTCTTTTGCTGCTTCTAGCATCTTCACATCAAAGCCATTCAAGCGACTGTATACCGTTACTACAACAAACGGTAGACAGAAGGTAATGTGAGCAGCAAGTAGGGTAAAGAACCCAAGTTGAACACCCATTACCAAGAATAGCGCAAGAAGCGAAATCGCCATTACGATATCTGGAGACATCATTACGATGAACAGCATGCCATTTACGATGCCTTTACCTTTGAATTGGTAACGGAATAGGGCTACTGCTGTAAGGCTCCCGACAATCGTTGCGGCTGTTGCAGAGAACACCGCTACGTTGATCGAGTGCCACGCAGCCTGCATTAGGCTGTCGTTGTTAATAAGCGCATCATACCATTTAGTGGTGAAGCCACCCCATTTCATACCAAACTTATTGGCATTAAACGAGTTAGCGATCAATACGATAATAGGTAGGTATAGAAAGGCGTATACCAGCGCCATAAAGCTGAACTTAACTGTGCGACCCATTAGTCTAGCTCCACTTTCTTGTTCAATAGCTTACCTGCTCGGTAGTAGGCATACAGCATCACAGCCATTGCCATGGTCAGTGCGATACTCGTTGCTGCACCAAACGGCCAGTCTCGAGCGTTGAGCACCTGGCTCTTAATCACGTTACCAATCAATAGGTTCTTAGCTCCGCCTAATAGGTCAGAGATGTAGAACATACCTAACGCTGGCAGTAGTACTAATAAACAGCCGCCAATAATGCCCGGCATTGTTAGTGGCAGTACAACTCTCAATAGCGTTTGCAGTTTGTTCGCACCTAAATCTTTAGCCGCTTCTAAGTACGTATCATCCAGTTTTTCAATCGCTGAATACAGCGGCAGAATCATAAACGGAAGTAGGATGTACACTAAACCGATCATTACTGCGGTTTCTGAGTACATGATACGTAGCGGTTTATCAATGATATCGAGCGCTAACAAGCTTTTGTTCAAGACACCTTGCGTACCCAGTACAATTTTCAATCCGTATGTACGAATCAAAGAGTTAGTCCAGAATGGCACTATCACTAGGAACAACATGATTGGACGCCACTTCGCCGGCATTTTTGCCACGATGTAAGCGAACGGGTAACCAATAATTAAACAAAGTAGGGTTGCGACAATTGCCATATAGAAAGAGTGCATCAACACTTTAAAATACAGCGGGTCAGCCAAACGCACGTAGTTATCGAGAGTGAAGGTCATCTCGATCAAGTTCGCTTCATCACGAGTTAAGAAGCTAGTACCAATGATCATGATGTTTGGAATCATCACGAACAGCACTAACCAACCTGTGATTAAAGCAACAATTGCGTTTTGTAAATTAAACTTCTTGCTCATCTTCTAATACCACTTCCCAGCTCTCAACCCAAGTTACTGCAACTTTTTGGCCCAGTGAGTGATCAACATCAGGGTCATCTTCGTTGAAGAATTCGCTAACCATGACACGCATACCAGATTCAAGTTCTACGACTGAATCTAATGTCATGCCTTTATAGGTTCGCTCGACAATGTGGCCAACAATACCGCGTTGCTCAGACTCTTTAATTTCTTCGATACGAAGATCTTCAGGGCGAAGCAATACTTGCAGTTTTTGACCCGGTGTTACGTCTTTATCGTGATAGATAATGGACTCTTCACCTTCGATTGTCGCAACAATGCGTTTTTCATCTTGACGAGATTTCGCTGTCGCTTCGAATACGTTAATTTCACCAATGAAACGCGCTACAAATAGGTTCTTAGGCTCTTCGTAGATCTCTCTTGGTGTTCCATCTTGTTCAATCACGCCATCACGCATAACAATAATACGGTCAGACATAGACAGCGCTTCTTCTTGGTCATGCGTTACAAAAATGAACGTGATACCAAGTTGGCGTTGTAATTGTTTCAGCTCGATTTGCATCTGTTTACGTAGTTTGTAATCCAGAGCAGATAGAGATTCATCCAACAAAAGAACTTTAGGCTTATTAACGACAGCACGAGCGATTGCGATACGTTGCTGTTGGCCGCCAGATAGCTGGTGTGGCTTTCGTTGTGCCATTTGTTCTAGGCGCACCATTTTCAAAGCATCCATTACACGAGGTTCAATCTCGATGTTTGGAACTTTCTGCATGCGTAAGCCAAATGCCACATTGTCGAAAACGGTCATATGCGGGAATAGGGCATAGCTTTGGAATACAGTGTTTACATGCCTTTGTTCAGCAGGAACTTGGGTTACGTTTTGTTCAGCTAATAATATTTGACCACTATCTGCCGTTTCAAAACCCGCAATCATTCTTAGCACGGTTGTTTTACCACAACCTGATGGGCCTAAAATCGTGAGAAACTCACCATGATTTACGTTTAAATCCAGATTGCCGATGACTTCCTTACCATCGAAACTTTTACTGATGCCAGTTAGCTGTACTACTGGCTTTCCTACTGATTTTTTAGCGTTCAACGTCTGTTTTTCTCCACCTTGGTTCTATTTGAGACCTGTTGCTATACACCTTTAAGGCGCGCATCATAATCACCAAAAACGTGAATTCAAAGCATTTTTTACCTTTCGAAGATAAAAAATTTCGCAGGTAAAAGTAAACATCCTTTACCATACTGTTATTTACTGGGTTTACACCCTAACAAGTGTCTAATTATTAACCATTAAGACGCAAAAGCAAGCCTTGTTACAGATTCATATTTTAGTTTGTATCCGACATATGAGTATAATGAAGGTAATTTTTTATCAATAAGTTAGGTGGCTTCGCTTAATCGGCACACCTAGGTATCAATATGAACAACGACATCGAAAAAGATTTTAATTTGGGCGGTAGTATCAACCGTGCACTTTCTGGCGATTATGAGCTCAAAGCAACGGCTGTATTCCAAGAAGCTTGGAAACATACGATAAGTCACTTTCTTTCGTTTTCCCCTGCGATTATTGCTTTGATGTTTGTGCAGCTCGCTATCTTTTATATCGCACTAAAACTACAGCTTGGTGATCCTGCGGTTATCTTGGATGCGGTTATCGACCCAGAGTCGTTCACGCCACAAATCGTTGAATCGATTTTTATTGCGAATTTTAGCTATGAAGTGATCAGTGCGCCTATCTATGCCGGTATCTGTTTAATGGCAATGAGCCACGCCGCTGGCCTACAAACCAAAGTACGCCACATCGGTAAAGGTTTGCAGTTTACGGTTCCCGTGATTCTAGTGACTTTGTTTAGCCTAATGCTTCAAGGCATCGCAGGTATGATTCTGCCGTTCTTGTCGATCTACTTCTCACTTGCGTTCAGCCATTCAATTCTTCTGATTTGTGATAAGAAAGTGCCGCCAATGCAATCGCTGCTGCTTTCATTAAGAGCGGTAAACAAGAAGATATTTGTAGTCGCGTCTATTTACCTAATGGTTATGTTGATGTTCATCGTGGCTGCGATGATGTACGGCATTGGCTTAATCTTCGTTCTTCCGTTCTTCTTCCACGTGAAAGGTATTCTTTACCGTGAGATGTTTGGCATCAAGTTGAAACTGATTGCTTCAGATCGTCCAAAGAGCGATGACGATAACAACGACAGCAATAACGACGACAATAACAAAAATCCACAGGTGTTCGATGCATAAAGACACACAGGCAAGCACAAGTAAATCACTTGCGCTTAAAGTGACGGCACTGGCTCTTGTTGGCTCTATTTCACTGATTGGTCCTTATATTTACCAAGAAGAAGAGCGTCGACGTACGACAGAACAGAGCTCCAATTCAGCAGACCAGTTTGGTGACTTGACGGTTTCTTCGAGCACACCAAACTTTGCGGCCATCGAAGATGTGAATGAGAAAAAGGACACGTTCTTTTCGTTCCTACGTCCGAGCATCAATATCGAAAACAAACGTATAACCAAAGAACGCGCGTTTTTAACTAAGCTCTCTGAGTCTGGTTTAAGCAGTATTGATTCTGAAGACGCGTCTTATGCGAAAAGGTTAGGGAAGTTATACAGCTTACCTGTACCTAGTGAAGGTTTAGATCAAGCATGGCTGACAGAGATGCTTAACCGCGTGAATGTACTGCCAGAGGCACTTGTACTGACACAAGCTGCGAATGAGTCAGCTTGGGGAACATCGCGTTTCGCCACCAAAGCCAACAACTATTTTGGACATTGGTGTTACACCAAAGGTTGTGGCCTTGTTCCGCTACAACGTAACGAAGGTAGCTCGCATGAAGTCGCAACTTTCTCTTCAAGCCAAGAATCCGTACATCGTTACTTCATGAACCTTAATCGTAATCGCGCTTACGCCGATCTAAGATCGATTCGTGCAAAACTTGCTGCACAAGGTGATGATCTTTTAACAACCGCAACGGCGACAGAGCTCACCAATGGCTTGTTAAAATATTCTGAGCGAGGTTCCGACTATGTGACTGATTTACAAGCTATGATCCGTCACAACGAGGTATACTGGAAAAAGTAACTCATTTTGATACCAACTTGGTTGCCTTCGATAGTCGGCTTATACCAAGTAATGTCACAAAAAGAGCAGCTCATTGGCTGCTCTTTCTATTTATAAACGCTCAACTTCGACAAGATTATAATAATGAAAAAGACAGCACTCGCTTTATTAGCCTCATTAAGCCTTGGGGTTTCTCTTCCTGCTTCAGCGCAAGAATACATGTTCACGTATTCTAAGCTTTATACTCAGCTGAAAAACAACACCAAAGAAGGGCATGATGATGTCAAAGTTGCGGTCTTCTTTGTTGATCAACAAGCTCAGCAAACCTGTCACATCAGCAAAGCTTGGATGGAAAAAGAAGAACATTACGAAGAGCTAAAAGTCTCTCCAGCCAATGAACTGCTTCTACCGGTAGATAAAAACCTACGCTCGGCGAATCCTCTTATCTTTGTACAAACACAAGAACAAGAGTGTGCGTACTCTTTGGTTGTGATGACTCAAGAGCCTTTAGCTGGCACGGTAGAAGTTGCACAAATAGAAAACCTATTGCCACAGATGCAGGCGATGCTTGAAGACGTCAGCGGTATGTTCTCTGGTTGGTTCACACCAGATATCCAAGGGCTAACGCTGGAATTCGCTAATAAGCTGGAAGGTAACATCGAGCTTTCAAATGGTAAGCAACTACCAATCAAAGAAGGGCGAGCGAAATTCACCTTAGAAGAACTAAATGGAAGTGACAGCATCACGTTACCAGAATCAACAGTTCGCGTATTGCCGTACATTCCCGCGCAATAATTTTTAACGGAATCATTGTTAGTGAAGTAAAAGCTTAGCGAAATCATTCCCCTAAGTTTTTTGCGACATATCTTAAAGCAGCCTCATCGAATAAGATCAGGCTGCTTCTCTTTATCTGTAATACCAACCGAGAGCTTGTGAAGCCGCGTTTCTCTGCCGTTTAGGGCGCTTATCTAACAACAAAAGCAGAATCTTTCTATTACTCAGCTTGTTTATCCTGCCGTTACTATTTCAACATCAAATAAAAATCCGTATAATCCACGCCCTAAAACAGTCCCACTAGCAATCTACAGTCGGTAATACGACGGTGTGAGAGTCGCAATGAACCAAAACGATAATAGAAAAGAAACACTTGAATTCAACAAACTTCAGAAACGTCTGAGAAGAAATGTTGGAAATGCCATCATCGACTACAACATGATCGAAGAGAATGACGTAGTAATGGCATGTATTAGTGGCGGTAAAGATTCATTTGCGATGCTAGACATTTTGCTACGTTTACGTGAAGCAGCACCGATCAAATTTGATGTTGTGGCAGTAAACCTAGATCAAAAACAACCTGGGTTCCCTGAACACATTCTTCCTGAGTACTTTGAAACACTGAACATTCCTTACTACATCGTAGATAAAGACACGTATTCAGTGGTTAAAGAGAAAGTGCCAGAAGGCAAGACGACGTGTGGCCTATGTTCTCGTCTTCGTCGTGGTACTTTGTACTCATTCGCAGAGAAGATTGGTGCAACTAAGATCGCTCTGGGTCACCACCTAGACGACATCGTTGAGACTATGTTCCTAAACATGTTCCACGGTGCGCGCCTAAAGGCTATGCCACCAAAGCTTCGTTCAGATGATGGTCGTAACGTTGTTATTCGTCCACTGACTTACTGTCGTGAAACGGACCTAATTAAATACGCTGAGCACAAAGAGTTCCCAATCATTCCTTGTAACCTATGTGGCTCTCAAGAGAACCTACAGCGTCAGAACATTAAAGCGATGCTAATTGATTGGGATAAGAAAACGCCAGGTCGTGTTGAGAAGATCTTCAAATCTATCCAGAACGTAAGCCCAAGCCAGCTAGCTGACCGCGAGCTGTTTGACTTCGTGAACCTTCCACTAGACCGTAGTGAAGACCGCAAAGCATACGAATTCGAAGAAGCTGAAATCTCATCATCTAACATTGATGAGTCAATGTTCATCGACGTAACGAATGTTTAACCATTAGATTGGATAAAGATGATGTTAGCCATTCTATATTTGGAATGGCATTGCTCTAGATAAACAAAAACGCCTCAAGCAATGCTTGAGGCGTTTTTTTATAAGTTAAACTTGTCTCTAACTTAACCTTTCGAAAGGTTAGGGTCCAGTGGGCTGACGTAACCAGACGGTTTAAGGGCCAACACATCACAGTTAATCTTGTCGATAACATGTTCCGCTGTATTACCAATAAATACGGCAGACAAGCCAGTACGACCCGTTGTGCCAAGGATCACCATCGCAGCGTTATTTTCAGAAGCGACACGAGGAATAACATCTTCAGGCAAGCCTTGCTCAACCACAGTTTGTTCTTCACACATACCGTGCTTCTGGCGCAACGCTTTCATTGCCGTTAAGTGATGACCACGAACTGCGTCGGTATAAGACGTTGGATCAAACTCTGGCAGTTCAATGGTGATATTCGCAGGTGTCACTGGGTAGGCATTCACCAAGAAAGGTTCCGCATCCAAACGACCGGTGATCTCTAGCAATCTGTCGACCATCGTATCGTTAAGCTCTAAATGAGCTTCTGTTTCAGAACCAACATGAACTGAAGCAAAAATCTTCGCGTGATCTGGCCAGAAATCGTTTTTAACCAATAGCACTGGGCTAGGGCACTTTCTCAACAGATGCCAATCAGTTGGAGTGAAGATGACAGATTCCAAAGTATCATGCTTACGCGTACCTTTGATTAAGATATCATGCTCGCCACTATACACCTCGGCAATGATCGCTTCGTACGGGCGGTTGTGCCAAACCACTTGTACATTAAATTCAATAGAATCATCTAGGTAAGGTTCTGCGACTTTATTCATCCAAATTTCGCGTTGATGAATTACGCCTTTGCGCATTGCATCTCTTTCATCGATAGAGAGCATAGATGTCATTTCATACGAGAAGTCGTATATCGACAAAAAGAAAGTGATGTGGCTTGTTGAGGTGCTTTTCTTAGCAAGTTGGATAGCACGAACTAGAGCAGGTTGCTCGTCGTGATTAATGTCTGCGACAACTAAAATTTTGTTATAGATACTCATAACTAAGCCTACTTTTCAGACCGAACATATAAATAATGTAGCGTAGTTATGGAGAGATTAAGAGAAATATAAGAGGTTTTAAGAGAGAAACATGATGTAGCTCATTATTGAACTACATCATTGATATCTAGACTATTCTTTTGAAACGCCAGCAAGTTCCATCAACGCATCGTGATCTTCGATAGTGATATATTTGCCTTTAACGCTCAAGATGTCTGCTTTTTGGAAACGACCTAAAAGACGGCTGATTGTTTCAACAGTCAAACCAAGGTAGTTACCAATATCGCCACGAGTCATCGTTAGGCGGAACTCACGCGGGCTGAAGCCACGTTGAGAGAAGCGAGTAGAAAGGTTGTAAAGGAATGCAGCAAGGCGCTCTTCCGCGTTCTTCTTAGAAAGAAGCAGAATCATTTCTTGGTCACCTTTAATCTCGTTACTCATCAGGCGCATAATTTGCTGACGCAATTTAGGCATTTTTCCTGATAGGTCATCAAGAATCTCATATGGGATTTCACATACCATAGAAGTTTCTAGCGCTTGTGCGAAACTAGGGTGTTGGTCACCAGTAATCGCATCGAAGCCAACAAGATCGCCCGCTAGGTGGAATGCAGTAATCTGCTCATCACCTTGCTCGGTAATCGTGTAGCTCTTGATCGTTCCAGAGCGAATAGCATATAGAGATTTAAGCTCGTCACCGGCTTTAAATAACTCTTGGCCTTTTTGAATAGGCTTTTTTCTCTCAATGATCTGATCAAGTTGATCGAGTTCAGATTCATTCAAAGTAAACGGAATACAGAGCTGGCTAATACTACAATCCTGGCAATGGATCGCACAGCCACCAGACTGAACACGCTTCGTCACAGGCTTTTCAGAAATCATAACAATCTTTCACTATTTGATATACGTCAATATTTTAGCATTCCTTTATCCAGTTGGGTAGTAAAAAAACCGGATTTAAAGATTGCCTATACGGTATAAATAATGAGCTGCAATGCCATATATCCGGTATAGAAACCATAAAGGAGGATTAAAATTGCGCCTAATTGGCGAAATAAGTCAGCTTGTTGCAGTTTTTTGAGGAAATTAGCGCCCATACCTACTGTGAGCATTGCTGGAAGCGTACCTAAACCGAAAGCAAGCATGATACCAGCTCCGTTGTACCAACTTCCTGATACGGCTGCCCACGTAAGCATCGAGTAAACTAAGCCGCATGGTAACCAACCCCAAATAAAGCCAAACGGCAAAGCGTGACTAGGGTGCTTCAATGGTAGAAATGATTTACCTAAAGGAGAGATATAGCGCCATAGCTTCTGTCCGACTTTTTCAAAGAACAACAAGCCGAACCACCACTTACCGATATACAAACCTAAGACGATCATAAAGCCAGCAGCAAATAATCGCAGCCAACCCAGCAGAGCGTTAAAATCGCTTAGCTGACCTATCGAAGAAATTGCACCGCCAATCACACCGCCAATCACGGCATAGCTCAGTAAACGGCCTAGGTTATAAAGTAGGGGAATAACAGGGGAAGGTTTACTGTTGCCAATCGAAAGAAGCGACGCAATACCACCACACATTCCCATGCAGTGGCCTGCGCCGATCAATCCAACAACAAAGGCTCCGATCCAATCAGGCGTCATCGTTCTTTTTGTCTACGTTAGTTTGGCTTTCGCTGTTAGCTTGCTCATTATTGACAGGTTTGCTATCAGAATAGTTGTGAGCCTTTTCGTCTTCATCAAACAGAATGTTGTGACCTTGACGTTCTAGATCTTCAAACTGTTCGCTCTTCACCGCCCATAGAAAAATACCAACAGCAATGCACACCAGTACAATTGCAATGGGGATCAGAATGTATAAACTTTCCATTATTTACCTTGCTCTTTTAAAAGCCTTAACGAGTTAGACACAACAATAATAGAGCTGGCAGACATGCCCACAACGGCAATGTATGGAGCAACCAAACCCGCGACAGCCAATGGAAGGATAAGTAAGTTATACCCTAATGACCAAGCTAGGTTTTCACGGATTATCTTACGCGTTTTTAATGCCAAAGTACGCGACTTAAGTAATCTATCGAGCTTATCACCCAATAACACCATATCTGCAGAGGCTTTCGCCACATCGGTACCGCCGCCCATAGCGACTGAAAGGTGGGCTCCCGCAAGAATAGGGGCATCGTTAATACCATCGCCAACCATCATAGTAATGTCACTTGCATCTCGAGAGTTCAAGTAAGCAAGTTTATCTTCAGGTTTCGCGTTAGCAACAATATCAGTAATACCGATCTCTTCAGCAACAGGCTTCGCGTTAATCAAAGAATCGCCAGTAAGCAGAGTTGTTTTGATACCCGCTTCTTTAAATTGCTTAATAAACTCGATGCTTTCTTTACGAATGGGATCTTCATAAGTGAACGTCGCGATATGACGGCCCGCCATCGACAAGTAAATGCCGTTGCTTTCCGATGGTTGAGCTTCACCTAGAATGAATTCACTACTACCAATCGCAACTTCTTGGCCATTCCACTCACCAGTGATGCCTGAACCAATCACGTTATTGACAGACTCTACTTCGATCTCATCAGAAAGATGAGTCTTGAACGCTTTCGCAATAGGGTGGTTAGCGTGTTGTTCCAGGCTCGCCGCTACTTTGAGACAAGTGTCTTTATCAAGTTCAGCGAAGGTTTCAACTTGGCTGATACGAATATCACCCTCAGTCAATGTGCCTGTTTTATCGATGATCAAGTGATTCACTTTGCACAAGGTTTCGAATACGTGGCCTTTGCGCAGCAAAATACCGAAGTTACCCATGCGAGAAGTGGAACAGGTAATCGCCGTCGGTGTTGCAAGTGACAGAGCACAAGGACACGTTGCGACCAATACCGAAAGCATGATCCAGAAAGCGTCTTCTGGTCGTGTTTGGTGCCAGTAAAACCAAGTCCCGAATGAGATGATTAAGATCACCGCAACAAAGTATCGCGCCACAACATCAGCAATTTCTGCGATGCGAGGTTTAGACAATTGCGCTTCGTCTTGCAGGCGAACGATATTGGAAATAACCGAATCCGCTTTTGACGTCATCACTTCCAATTCAAACGATTCATCACCATTCAATGTACCAGCGAAGACGGTGTCGCCTTCGTTTTTGACCACATGGATAGATTCGCCAGTCAGCATCGATTCATCGATATGGACTCTGCCAGATAATACTTTGCCATCGGCAGGAATGTGTTCACCCGGGAGAACGCGAATTTGGTCGCCAACTTTTAAGGTTTTTACCGGAACTTGTTCGCCATCTAACGTTGTTGCCATAGCAGGAACGAGCTTAAGCAGGTTACCACTAGCAGCTGCTGCTTTACGACGAGCTCGCATTTCAAGGAAACGACCAAGCAGTAAGAAGAAGGTAAACATCGAGATGGATTCGAAGAATACTTCACCTTTCTCTGTCACCGTTGCGACCAAACTTGCAACGTAGGCAAACAACAGAGCAATCGATACAGGTACATCCATACCCAATGTTCGACCTTTGAGGCTACGCCACGCATTGATATAGAAAGGCAATGCAGAGTAGAGCAGAACCGGTGTTGCGAAGATTAAGCTCACCCAACGGAAGTAACTTTTGAATTCGGGCTCAAGGTTACCAAAGACTTCAAGATAAAGCGCCACAGCCAGCATCATGACCTGCATGGTTGCTAAACCAGCAATACCAAGACGATAGAGATAATTCTTCATCGAACGATGATAGGCGGCTTCTTGTTGATCAGCTTCGAATGGTGCGGCTTTGTAGCCTAAGGTATGGATTGCAGACAACAGCTCGCTCAGTTTAGTCTGAGTGTTGTCCCAACTGAGCAGGGCGCGGTTAGTCGTGGTATTAACACGAATACTAACAACCCCTAACTTTGAAGAGACTTGCTTCTCAATAAGCCATGCACAAGCAGCACAAGAGACACCTTCTAGTGACAATGTCACTTCAGAGGTGTTTTCAGAGTTACGGACGAACTCCAATTGAACATCTTCGTTGTCGTAATGACTAAGTGCCAGAAGTTGCTCTGGCACTAGATCCGCTTTTTCAGCTGGAGCGGTACGATATTGGTAGTAAGAGACCAAACCGCTATCAACGATTGTCTGGGCCACGGTTTCGCAACCCGGACAACACATAGGTCGCACCGATCCTAAGATTTCTACTTTAAAATCCGTTTCCGCTGGTACATCTTCACCGCAGTGATAACAGGATTCACACATAAGCTTTAGTTCGTTAGTTGAGTAGGAGTATCAATAGGGAAGTTCATGCGACCTTGCACTAACCATTCAGAATCATGCGGAGAAAGCTCGATAAACCATGGACCTTGCATTTCATGGTCCAGAGTCAACGTGTAGTTGCCTCTCGCATCAGCGGTCAGTAGCTGAGTAAAATCACGGTCAGGCAGCGTTCGGTGCACGAACATTGCGCTAATAGCAGGGAAGTGGTCTAGTTTGCCTTTGTCGAGAGTAATGATAACAGAGTTACCTTTCTCGCTAACTGAAGCTGATAGGCCAAGCTCTTTAGCAACATTTACTTTCGAAATGTCGACATTAATACCTTTACCTTTTTTATAATAATCTTCAGTGACAACGTTAACTGAATGGTTGGTAAGTATCGCGACTCGAACCAATGTTAGCATAGAAACGCCAACGGTTAGGAAGATCAAAAACCACGGCCAAAACTGCTTATACCAAGGTTGTTCCATATTATTATTCTCAATATATACAATGAAATAAAACTAATTTTTACAAACACTTAAGGTTATAACTGTAAAAGAAAGACAGCCCCTTAAGAAGGGGCTGTTATTATTATGTTACTCTTTATCTGAGTTGCTGAGGCTCCAGACGTAGGCAGAGACGAGCTGAACCTTATCCTCACCGAGGATGTCCTTCCAAGCCGGCATTACACCAGAACGTCCGTACATGACTGTTTCCGTCACATCAGCGCGAGAATCGCCGAATAGCCAGTCACGGTCAGTCAAGTCAGGTGCGCCAACAGCAGGGTTACCCTTACCATCAGTACCGTGACACGCTGCACACACTACAAAGCGAGCTTTACCAGCTTCTGCTTCACGAGCGTTTACGCTACGACCTGAAAGGCTAAGCGTGTAGCTAACTACTTCTTTTACGCCTTCTTCGCCAAGAGCGTCTTTCCAACCTGGCATTTGACCGACACGACCATGCATGATGGTAGTAACGATAGCTTGTGGTTCACCACCATATAGCCATGCGTCATCAGTTAGGTTCGGGAAACCTTTCTGACCACGTGCATCAGAGCCGTGACACTGAGAACAGTTTTGTAGGAACAAACGTTGGCCCACTTTGATTGCATCAGCATCTGATGCAATGTCAGGGACAGAACGTAGACCATTTTCGTCGTGAGCTAGCTTTCTGAATGCTTCACCAAAGTAGGTGTCTGCATCATCAAGCTCTTTCGCGTATGCGTCTAACTGTTTGTTTGCTTGCGCAGCAGCGATTGCAGAGCGAGACTCTTCTACGCTACGAACTGTTTGGTTTGAACTCGTCCAACCTAGTAGACCTTTAAAGTTGCCAAGGCCTGGGTATAGAGCTAGATAAACAGCTGCAAACACAATTGTGCTAACGAAAAGGTATGTCCACCATTTAGGTAGCGGGTTATTAAGCTCACGAATACCATCGTATTCATGGCCCATATCCTGACCTTCTTCTACACCTGTTTTATCGTTGGAACACCAACGAAGTAAGGCTGCACAGCCAATCAATGTACCGATTGTGATTACTGTTACCCAAATACTCCAGAATGTACTCATTACTTCGTCACTCCTTGATTTTTATCTTTCGCAGGTGCTTCATCAGCGAACACTAGGTTTGCATCTTCGTCGAAGCGCGACTTACGATTTTTACCGAAAGCCCACCAAACGATGCCGATGAAACAAGCAAAAACAGTAACAGTCCAAACACTTTGAAATGTAATAATGTCCATAATTATTCCTTATTTCATTGCGTGGCCAAGCGATTGAAGGTAAGCGATGATTGCATCCATCTCTGTTTTTCCTTCAACATCTTGTTTAGCGTTAGCAATTTGTTCGTCTGTGTAAGGAACACCAAATTGATTACGGAAGATTTCAAGCTTCTGTTTAGTCAATTTGCCATCAAGTACATTCTCAGCAAGCCATGGGAAACCAGGCATGTTTGATTCAGGAACAAGTTCACGAGGGTCGATAAGGTGAACGCGATGCCACTCATCAGAGTAACGATCACCAACACGCGCTAGATCCGGACCAGTACGCTTAGAACCCCATAGGAATGGGTGTTCCCAAACACTTTCGCCAGCTACAGAGTAGTGGCCGTAACGTTCAGTTTCAGAGCGGAAAGGACGAATCATTTGGCTGTGACATACGTTACAACCTTCGCGAATGTAGATATCACGACCTTCCATTTCCAGAGCAGAGTAAACACGTAGATTTTCTACAGGTTCAGTAGTCTGCTTTTGGAAAATAAGTGGGGTAATTTCTACTAAAGCACCAAAACTGATAGCAATAACGATAAGAATCGCTAGTAGGCCAACGTTCTTCTCTACCAACTCATGGCGATTATTTGAATTTGAGCTCATTCTAAAT
>NZ_JADDYK010000053.1:0-5345 GCF_015163615.1 Vibrio sp. OPT18 | reverse complement strand
CTCCTTAAGCCGGTTGAGGGATAGCTTTAAGGCTATCTTTAGGTGCAGAAACAGTTTTGTACGTGTTGTATGCCATTAAGAACATACCAGATAGGAAGATGAAACCACCTAAGAAACGTACAAAGTAGAACGGGTAAGACGCTTCTACAGATTCAACGAAGCTGTAAGTTAATGTACCGTCAGAGTTAACTGCACGCCACATCAGACCTTGCATCACGCCAGAGATCCACATTGCAACAATGTAGAAAACCGTACCAATCGTTGCTAACCAGAAGTGAACATTGATTAGAGATACAGAGTACATACGCTCTTGACCAAATAGTTTAGGAACTAAGTGGTAAACCGAACCGATAGAAACCATTGCAACCCAACCTAACGCACCAGAGTGAACGTGACCGATAGTCCAGTCCGTGTAGTGAGATAGTGCGTTAACCGTTTTGATTGCCATCATTGGGCCTTCGAAAGTCGACATGCCGTAGAATGATAGAGAAACGATTAGGAAACGTAGGATTGGGTCGTAGCGAAGCTTATGCCACGCACCAGATAGAGTCATAATACCGTTGATCATGCCACCCCAAGATGGAGCAAACAGAACCAAAGACATAACCATACCTAGAGATTGAGTCCAGTCAGGAAGTGCAGTGTAGTGTAGGTGGTGAGGACCAGCCCAGATATACAGAGACACGAGAGCCCAGAAGTGAACAATCGACAAACGGTAAGAGTAAACAGGGCGACCAGCTTGTTTAGGAACGAAGTAGTACATCATACCTAGGAAACCAGCTGTCAATAGGAAGCCTACCGCATTGTGTCCGTACCACCATTGCACCATTGCATCGATCGCTCCGGAATAAATCGAGTACGATTTAAACGCAGATACAGGAACAGCTAGGCTGTTAACGATGTGCAACACGGCAACCGTGATGATGAAGGCTCCGAAGAACCAGTTTGCTACGTAAATGTGCGATGTCTTACGTTTAATCATGGTTCCGAAGAACACGACCGCATAAGCTACCCACACAAGAGTAATAGCAATATCGATTGGCCATTCAAGTTCTGCGTATTCTTTACCAGAGGTTAGACCTAACGGTAAAGTAATCGCAGCGGACAGGATAATCGCTTGCCAACCCCAAAAGGTAAAGGCTACGAGAGGGCCACCAAAGAGACGCGTCTGACAGGTACGTTGTACAACATAATATGATGTTGCAAACAGCGCACTTGTACCGAACGCAAAAATAACCGCATTAGTATGCAGGGGACGTAAACGACTGTACGTCAACCACGGCGTATCAAAGTTTAGCTGTGGCCAAACTAATTGAGCGGCAATCAAAACACCAACGCCCATACCGACAATACCCCACAAAATTGTAACTAGGGTAAATTGACGGACGACCGTATAGTTGTAGTTTTGTTCAAGCTGCTTTTCTTGGCTCATTTGCATGCTTCCAATTTCTTATTTACTACACTTTACTTCCAACACGACTCACGTCGTAATGCCACCCAAATTAGAAAAGGAAATTCAGCCTATTCAGGGCTTTATTTCCACTTGCTGATTTTAAAAAAAAGTGGCATTTTCAACGCGACACTATACTTGAATTAACAAATCAATGACAGAGTAGTAACCTTACGCTTGGTCTGGAATTGGATTTTTATTTAAAAACTTTGAACTTTGTAACAAGGAGTAAAGATTATAATGGCGGCACAAAAGCTAACAAAAGGCAGGCTTGTTCAAATTATCGTCATGTTGGTTATTTTAATAGCTGCATTTACTTGGAGAACAGTAACATACGATAATAACGAAACAGTAAACTGTATAGTTTCAAAACCTTGTGAATTTGGTATTGATAATCATAATGTTTTAATTTCGGGCGATAACCTGGGGTATTCGATCGAAACATCTAAAACTGGCAAATTTATCATTAGCTATAATGAAAGCGGAATTCTGGAAGAAAAAGGGCCATCAAATTGGCTGTTACAAACTAATGATAAGACCTCCTCAATAACGGTTACATTTCCACAACAGGTGAGAACGTTTTCTGTAAACTTGTCCAAAGAGTAACAGAGATAAAACTGGGGCACGCCTCGGGTCTTTTGATAGAAATATGTACCAAATCAGTGAAACACAATGCATTAAAGTGTTATAAAGAGAGCATTAATAAAGTTACCCAGAATCTATGAAATTTCTATCAAAAGTCTCTTACTCCCTAGACGATAAAATCTCAGTAGATGAGTTGCTCAGCGGGGTGGAAAACCCTGACGATATTGCTTGTCTTATTTGTTACTGCACAGAAGAGTATTCGACACTCGCTGTGCAGAGATATTTCGTAGATGCTCTCCCGAACACTCCCATACATGGCTGTACCACTTGTCACGGCATTATGACCGAGACTGGCTTTCATTCTGGTCCGGTCATTGGCATCCTCATTATTTATGACTCGGGGATCAACGCCTATGGTACGGGAATAGAACATTTCAGCGACTCCATAGGCCGCAGTACCTTCAACGCGATAGACAAAGCACTCAAGAACGCCAACCGAGAAGGTGAAATCCCTGATCTTATCTTGTTGCATTCAACACCGGGTAACGAAGAAAAGGTGATGGCGGCTATCGATAAGAAATTTGGTACTGAAGTGCCAATTATTGGTGGCAGTGCTGCAGACAATCAGGTTTCAGGAAACTGGAGTATCTTCACCGAAGAGTCGCTGTCTATAAGTGGTGTGTCTTTAACGGTAGTGTTTGCGTCTCAGTCCATCTATTCCTCTTTCAGCGCCGGTCATACACCCACGCGCTATTCAGGCACCGTGACCAAAGTAAGAAATCGAATATTGTTGGAGATAGACCACAGGCCAGCCGTCACTGTTTACAACGAATGGACTAATTTCCACTTAGGTGGCAGTGATGATGGTTATATCTTCGAAAAGTCGTCAGTCTACCCATTAGGCAGGAAAGTTGGCTCTTCTTACGATTACCCATATTTCAAATTGTCTCATTCGATCAGAGAGACGGAGTGTAATGGGATTGAGCTGTTCACAGACATCAGTGAAGGCGACACCATCTACCTGATGCAAGGGTCTAAGCAGCAGTTGATTAGCCGGGCCGCGAATATCATTCACTCCTCATACTACAACGACATGGATCTTGAAGAGAAACTAGGGGCGATCAATATCTTTTGTGCCGGTCCAATGTTGAACCTTAAACAAGATATGGATGAGGTTTGTGACCAAATAAATCAAGCACTTAATGGGCTTCCATACATATGTCCATTTACGTTTGGTGAACAAGGCAGGCTCTCTGGTGGTGAGAATGCACACGGGAATTTAATGGTATCGTCTGCAACGTTTTATAGGTTGAAAAAGTAATGGGTTCTGAAGGTCAAGAAGCGCTGCAAGAAGCACGTATTGAACTGCAAAAACTAAAAGCCCGTGAGCGAAAACTGGCTGAAGAGAACAGGGTGATCTTATCAACCATCTCTGCGATCAGTAAGGCGAGTAACATATCTGAGATATTCTCCAGTCTTGAGTTCGTGCTCAAAAAGTACATTAAGTTTGATGATTTTATCGTGGTATCAAGGGTAGGGAACGAAGGCAGTTTCAAAACCCTGCTAAGCAATAACAAAGTCTTCGAACAGATGAATTGGAGCGATTGTGGCAAGCTATCGCGAGTCATCAATGGTGAATGCGCCATCCTTTTCGAACCCAAGTCTCTTGGGGAATTCAACTCTCTGCATCCCATTGTTCTCGACCAAATCAACTCCGTTCTTATTACGGGTATAGATAGCGGACTAACACAATCCGTCATCATATTTATCCACTCAAATACCAAGCACTTTAGTATTGAAACCAAGGCCACACTAAACCGTTTCCGACCGTTGATAGAGCGTGCTGTTTTCGATATTGAGAACAAAGAAAAGCTTGAAGCAACCGTTCGAGAACGTACAGCAGAGCTTGTCACAGCAAGAAAAGACGCAGAAAGAGCCAACAAGGCCAAGTCTGAATTCCTCGCGATGATGAGTCATGAATTAAGAACTCCGCTAAATGCCATCATTGGCCTAATAGACACCCTAAAATCCACATCATTGAACGAAGAACAACAGTCTATACTGCTTAATATGAGTACATCATCTGAGCTTTTATTGGCAATTATCAGTGACGTATTGGATTTTTCTAAGATTGAATCTGGATGTTTCTCATTAGCTCCTCAATGGAGCAATGTAAGAGACACTGTAACTTTTGTATTATCTGAACAAAAGAAGACAGCAGACGATAAAGGTTTGGCGCTAACAGTAACCAGCGATATCCCTGAGGGTGAACTGCATTACATCGACCCAAGCCGATTAGCACAGATCCTATTTAACCTGATTGGTAACGCGATTAAGTTCACTGAACATGGGCATGTGCATGTTTCTATCAAGTACCAGCAGAGCTCTTTCTATATAACGGTGGAAGACACAGGGATTGGCATTAGCTCGCAACAACTTTCGTCGCTGTTCAGTCCATTTGTACAAGCTGATAGCACAATCACACGCAGATTTGGTGGCACCGGTTTAGGCTTGGCTATCACTAAAAGACTGGTTGAGCTAATGCGCGGGCGCATATCGGTAGAGAGTGAGCCTGGAAAAGGTTCCAAATTTGAAGTACAGCTACCAGTGCTTACTAGAGTTACGAATAATCTGGCTAACAACGAAGATGAATCTTCACGAGAGTTGAGAAGCCGATATTCAGTGTTAGTTGTCGAAGACAATCCAACGAATCAAATGGTGATCAAATTAATCCTAACGCGACAAGGCCACGAAGTTTTCATCGCAAGCAACGGTGAGGAAGCGATTGGTTTTGTGGAAAGAGCCAGTGACTCGATAGACATTATCTTAATGGATGTGTCGATGCCGGTCATGGATGGATTAACCACAACCAAATACATGAGAGACGCGAACATCAAAACACCAATCGTCGCACTAACAGCACACACATCAGTAGAAGACAAATGTTCGTGCTTGGATGTCGGCATGAATGATTTCGTGACCAAGCCAGTAAGAACCAAAGAGATCACAGAAGCAATTGATCGATTAATGCTTGAAGTCTAATAAACGTATTCTTAATCGAAGATTAGGAAATATGTTTATTAGGTATTTTATGGTAAATAGCCTTACTGTTAAATAGAACGTCGATTTGATAGATAAACAAGAGGCAGGGCATCATACAAAGATACCTGCGTTATAAACACCAAACACCAAACACCATTTAACATAATATACATAATACGCACTTAGACTAGTTTGATTTGTGGGCCTTAGTGCGGATTCATCTAGCTTTCTATTTATCATTAATTGGTGTTATCAGTATACCGAAGCG
>NZ_JADDYK010000052.1:0-2249 GCF_015163615.1 Vibrio sp. OPT18 | reverse complement strand
GCCAGGGAAAACTCATCTCAAGGCTCGCTTCCCGCTTAGATGCTTTCAGCGGTTATCGATTCCGAACTTAGCTACCGGGCAATGCCATTGGCATGACAACCCGAACACCAGAGGTTCGTCCACTCCGGTCCTCTCGTACTAGGAGCAGCCCCTTTCAATTTTCCAACGCCCACGGCAGATAGGGACCGAACTGTCTCACGACGTTCTAAACCCAGCTCGCGTACCACTTTAAATGGCGAACAGCCATACCCTTGGGACCGACTTCAGCCCCAGGATGTGATGAGCCGACATCGAGGTGCCAAACACCGCCGTCGATATGAACTCTTGGGCGGTATCAGCCTGTTATCCCCGGAGTACCTTTTATCCGTTGAGCGATGGCCCTTCCATTCAGAACCACCGGATCACTATGACCTGCTTTCGCACCTGCTCGAATTGTCATTCTCGCAGTCAAGCGGGCTTATGCCATTGCACTAACCACACGATGTCCAACCGTGTTTAGCCCACCTTCGTGCTCCTCCGTTACTCTTTGGGAGGAGACCGCCCCAGTCAAACTACCCACCAGGCACTGTCCGTAATCCCGATTCAGGGACCAACGTTAGAACATCAAAACTACAAGGGTGGTATTTCAAGGACGACTCCACCACATCTAGCGACGCGGTTTCAAAGTCTCCCACCTATCCTACACATGTAGGTTCAATGTTCAGTGCCAAGCTGTAGTAAAGGTTCACGGGGTCTTTCCGTCTAGCCGCGGGTACACTGCATCTTCACAGCGATTTCAATTTCACTGAGTCTCGGGTGGAGACAGCGTGGCCATCATTACGCCATTCGTGCAGGTCGGAACTTACCCGACAAGGAATTTCGCTACCTTAGGACCGTTATAGTTACGGCCGCCGTTTACCGGGGCTTCGATCAAGAGCTTCGACCGAAGTCTAACCCCATCAATTAACCTTCCGGCACCGGGCAGGCGTCACACCGTATACGTCATCTTACGATTTTGCACAGTGCTGTGTTTTTAATAAACAGTTGCAGCCACCTGGTATCTGCGACTCTCGTCTGCTCCATCCGCAAGGGACTTCACTGATAAGAGCGTACCTTCTCCCGAAGTTACGGTACCATTTTGCCTAGTTCCTTCACCCGAGTTCTCTCAAGCGCCTTGGTATTCTCTACCCGACCACCTGTGTCGGTTTGGGGTACGATTCCTTACAATCTGAAGCTTAGAGGCTTTTCCTGGAAGCATGGCATCAATGACTTCACTACCGTAGTAGCTCGACATCGTATCTCAGCGTTAGTAGCGGTCCGGATTTACCTAAACCACCCGCCTACGTACTTGAACCTGGACAACCGTCGCCAGGCCCACCTAGCCTTCTCCGTCCCCCCATCGCAATTGTAAGAAGTACGGGAATATTAACCCGTTTCCCATCGACTACGCCTTTCGGCCTCGCCTTAGGAGTCGACTTACCCTGCCCCGATTAACGTTGGACAGGAACCCTTGGTCTTCCGGCGAGGGAGTTTTTCACTCCCTTTATCGTTACTCATGTCAGCATTCGCACTTCTGATACCTCCAGCAGCCCTTACAGACCACCTTCAACGGCTTACAGAACGCTCCCCTACCCCACATACCCTAAGGTACGTAGCCGCAGCTTCGGTGTATAGCTTAGCCCCGTTACATCTTCCGCGCAGGCCGACTCGACCAGTGAGCTATTACGCTTTCTTTAAATGATGGCTGCTTCTAAGCCAACATCCTGGCTGTCTGAGCCTTCCCACATCGTTTCCCACTTAGCTATACTTTGGGACCTTAGCTGGCGGTCTGGGTTGTTTCCCTCTCCACGACGGACGTTAGCACCCGCCGTGTGTCTCCCGGATAGTACTTACTGGTATTCGGAGTTTGCAAAGGGTTGGTAAGTCGGGATGACCCCCTAGCCTTAACAGTGCTCTACCCCCAGTAGTATTCGTCCGAGGCGCTACCTAAATAGCTTTCGGGGAGAACCAGCTATCTCCAGGTTTGATTGGCCTTTCACCCCTAGCCACAAGTCATCCGCTAATTTTTCAACATTAGTCGGTTCGGTCCTCCAGTTGATGTTACTCAACCTTCAACCTGCCCATGGCTAGATCACCTGGTTTCGGGTCTAATCCTAGCAACTGTACGCCCAGTTAAGACTCGGTTTCCCTACGGCTCCCCTAAACGGTTAACCTTGCTACTAAAATTAAGTCGCTGACCCATTATACAAAAGGTACGCAGTCACACCACG
>NZ_JADDYK010000051.1:144242-146214 GCF_015163615.1 Vibrio sp. OPT18 | reverse complement strand
TCTTTTTCGCTTTACCCATGTCACCACCGTTCTAACTATCACAAAGGTTCAGATCACGGGACTTGGAAAAGGTTCAACTGATTTAGGCAACAACGCCACTGTTAGGCCGAATAACCCAATATCTAAATACATAGATTTTCAAGCTAGTCTCTTATGCTGTCTATCTTAAATGACTTACTTCATCCAAAACAATGGCTTATGTTTACTAACTTGTGATTGAACAAGAAAATGTAGAATTTAATTCTGTCTAACGAAACCAAATGAAGAAAACTTGATAACTTCTCTGAATAGGATTGTTAAAACAAGTTTACTATTGATAATAAAGACAATATCTCCACTTCCAAAAACCCTCTTATTTACTAATTTATAGTTAAGATAAAAAGCGAAAAATATCGAAGTTAGCTTAGATAAAGTTATTCTATAAATTAAAACAAAGCGTATTTTAATAACTCCCGACCCTTCATACGTTTACGATAAATAATAAAATTTGATTTTATAAAAACAATTTGATCAATAAGATTTTTTGTAAACTTTGAATTACATACTTTAAAATTTAATCTCCCTAAAAAACTTGTCATAAGCCGAAATGCTCTTCCAATCTTGATTCGCAACACATGGCATTAGCGTGTTGCATATAGACTTCCTATAAAGCCGTTGGGAAGAAGGAGTTTATATTAAAATCAGGAACGAATAATGAACCAACAACGTCAACTAAGCTGGAAAATAGCAGCTATTCTAGGTACATCTTTTGGCTTTAATGCACACGCTGCAGAAATGGTCAGGGTCGATGATGATGCATTACTCCAACAGAGCCTCATCGCGCAGTCGAAGAGTGTTGCCCCACTAGAATTAGGTTTTTCTGAGGTAAAACGGGTGGTACTGCCCAATGGAAAAACCAAAGTCCGCTATCAACAAACTCACCTAGGTTTACCCGTCTTTGACACTTCGGTTGTCGCTACCCTCTCCAAGAACCAACCCACTCAGGTGTTTGGTTCGATGGCACAAGGGATCAGTGGTGACTTATCCAGCATCGCGCCAAAACTGAATCAAGAGCAAGCGATTGAAGCCGCACTGTCTGCTCATCGCACGTTTACCGTCGGCAAAAAGTCGATTGAAAACAAAAATGCAAAACTCATGGTGAGATTGGATGAGAACCAAACCGCCCAAGTGGTGTATCTGGTCGATTTCTTTATCGCGTCCTCAATGCCAGAGCGCCCTTTTTACTTTATTGATGCCACGACTGGCGAAGTAATCCAAAAATGGAATGGGTTAAACCACGCCAAAGCATCCGGCACTGGCCCCGGCGGTAATATCAAAACCACTCGATATGAATATGGCAGCGACTTCCCTAGCTTTCCCATCGACAAGACAGGCACAACTTGTACGTTAGAAAACGATTCAGTTAAGACCGTCGATTTGAGGAACGGAACGTCTGGCAGCGCAGCCTACAGCTACAACTGTGCCGACGGCACCAACTACACCGATCATAAATACATCAACGGGGCTTACTCGCCTCTTAACGATGCGCACTATTTTGGTAATGTCGTATTCGATATGTACAAAGAGTGGATGAACACATCGCCTTTGACTTTCCAACTGACGATGCGTGTTCATTACGGTACCGATTATGAAAATGCCTTTTGGAATGGCTCGTCCATGACATTTGGGGATGGCAAAAATACCTTTTATCCATTGGTCGATATCAACGTGAGTGCTCACGAGGTTAGCCACGGGTTCACCGAGCAAAACTCCGGTCTTGTGTACCGAAACATGTCGGGTGGTATGAATGAAGCCTTCTCAGACATTGCGGGCGAAGCGGCTGAATACTACCTGCGTGGCAATGTGGATTGGATTGTCGGTAGCGATATATTCAAATCTGAAGGTGGCTTGCGTTACTTCGATCAACCTTCAAAAGATGGTCGCTCGATTGACCACGCCTCGCAATACTACGATGGCTTGAACGTTCACCTAT
>NZ_JADDYK010000051.1:80227-144191 GCF_015163615.1 Vibrio sp. OPT18 | reverse complement strand
CTAGCGGTGTTTATAACCGCGCCTTTTACCTTTTAGCGAACAAGTCTGGCTGGGATGTGCGTAAGGGTTTTGAGATCTTCACGGTCGCCAACCAGTTGTATTGGACGGCAAACAGTACCTTTGATGCCGGAGCGTGTGGTGTAGCGAAAGCCGCAGCAGACATGGGCTATGTGGTTGCCGATGTTGAAGATGCTTTTAACACGGTCGGAGTGAATGCAAGTTGTGGTTCAACGCCTCCAACGGGCAATGTGCTGACGAAAGGCACTCCGATTTCGAACTTAAGCGGGAATCAATACTCTGAAAGCTTCTACACATTCACCGTTGATTCTGCATCAAGCGTGACGGTTTCAATGTCTGGTGGTTCAGGCGATGCCGACCTTTACGTGAAATCGGGCAGCAAGCCAACGACATCGAGTTACGATTGCCGTCCTTATCGCGCTGGAAACAATGAGCAGTGTAGTGTGAGCACTCAACCGGGTGTCACTTATCATGTGTTACTGCGCGGATACTCGAACTACTCTGGCCTAACATTGCGTTTAGATTGAGTTGGAGCGAGCCTCTCAAACAAGTTGTGAATCGAGAACTAGCGGTTAACCGCGAAATAAAAACCTACTCACTTTGAGTAGGTTTTTTTATGACACACCGTAGTAGCTAATAATATTGAAAGTTATTTACTGATACGTTTGTTGATTTATAAATATCAAGGTTGCTTAGGTATTATTTTATAAAAACAGTTTAAATTGAGATCCTGTGCTGCACAACGAAACAAAAATAACTGACTAACTTTTGAACACATTCACGTTACTGATAGGTTAATCCTTATAGGGCAAATGCTCTATTAATGATAAAAATTAAAATAAGGATTATTTATGAGACCATCTTTTCCTATCAGTATGGTGCTTGCAACGACAGTGGTTGGCTTCCAGTCTTTTGCGCAAAATATTGAGACAACTGATTCATTAGGTATTGCAGAAAGTAGCGCTGCGCAAAAGCAATCTCTGGCGTTACAAATCAGCGAGCGTTATTCCGATCTTGAGCTTTCATTGAAGGCTCAGATCTCAGAAAAGAACTTATCCGCGCCTGTAGATAAATTGAGCTCTACTCAGCCCTACTCTACATTTTCAAGCCGGATGCAGAAAGCGGATCTTGGTTATCGCAAGATGAAAGGGATCAACGACTTCAGCGACTCTGTGTTAGAGATTCGCATGGCTGATGAAGCGATGATTGAAGCTTGGAAGAATGGCGAAAACCCGCTGTTTGCATTTGAACCATCAGGGGATGATTCGAATTGGCAATACATTGAAGCGTATGACGTGTACGGACAGGTTCATGAACTAGATGTGTACCAAATGCCAGACGTCCCAGTGTTTGTGGTTGATAGTAATGGTGCGGAAGAGCTCAAAGCCGGCTTAATGGCAATGCAGGCTGAGATGCAGAAGCTAGGCACCACAACGCAGATCAATGTCGATAGCGAGACCAATATCGACGGGAATAAAAGCAACGTCAGTAAATCTCAAAAGCCGTCTTTGATGAGCAAAGCACACCGCTCAATGACCTTGTCGGAACCTGAGCCGTTGAATACCACGCAATTAACCAAGATCCGTTTGGCCGTCGACCAAGAACCTTGGATCTCTGGGAAAGCGGAAATCTACGCGATCGTGACGGGTGTCGATTCAAGTCGTTTAGAGCCACAAATAGACCTCGTTGAAATGCCTTATCTAGATTACGACAAACAGACGTACTACCCAAATCAGACCGTTATCTTCTGGCCTCGCTACCGCTGGGGCGCTGCAGATATGATCTTAATGGAGCACGATGATGGCACTGACTATAAAGCACTAGCAAAACTCTTGGTTCAAGCTGCAGAAGAGATACTGAAGATGATTCCTGATCCAGAAGTTCAGGGTTATGCGATCATCCCTCAGATCACAGGCAAGATTATCGATGTGATTCCTGATGGCGTATTAGTGAATGATGATGACTTCGTAGATGTGTACTACACCTTAATGCAGAACACGCCTTATGAAGACCGTCCGGGCGCAGGCGGAAATGCTGTCGCATCGTTTGCACCAGTCACGATTTCGCCAACAGAGTAAGTCATTTCTTATTGAGTTAGGGCTTAATCGCTAGGCCCTAACTCTTCATTATCGAAGCTAAGTAAAACACAAGAGACCTACTCAGAACCTAATTACAGGGAGTAATCAAACACAATGATGTCTTCTAAAAGCGGACGAAACACATCTTTCAGCGCATAATGCTCAGGGTGCGGAAGGTAATTCTGGCGGCCTTCTTCATCAGCGAAAGTCATTAACACCGAGTGGGTATAACCTTGATTCTTGTTTTCAGGGCTGTCATTTAATCCCCATTCTACTGAAGTGACCCCTTCAACCTTGTTTGGCATCGCTTCAAACAGCATCTTTAGTTTTTGAACCTCTGAAGCTTCAGCGTTTTCTTTAAACTTAATCAGTAGAATATGACGAATCATTCCCGTTTCTTTTTGAGTCATTCCTTGTCCTTTCGAGTCGTTCGCTTACTGGTTTGTAATGCTTAACCAACACCCAATAGCGATCTAAATTAGAGAACAACAAAATGCCACACGTTACACAACATGCCAAGGCTATATCACTAGAGTTTATAAAATATCCCAAATCCTCAAACAAAAAATGCTGCACCCAAGGGCGCAGCATTTCTCATGACAATGGTAAGCACGTTTTAACGTTAATCACGACGACCTGTAAGCTGGATCGTTTGGTCTTGATCAACGCTCTTGTGGAATTTTATTCCGCCATTAACGGCGTCATTTCTTCCTTCAAGCACTGGCTCAGATTCAACACGCTCAGCCTTTACTTGATTACCTTCGCTTCTCGTCATATCGAGAGTACTCGCATAAGTACCGTCAGCCGCGAAAGCCGTGTTCATAGATAAAGCCATCAATCCAAGTGCGATTAACTTGTTCATACATCACCTCGTTGTATTTCTAATTCTTTGTTCGTTTGGTATCTGTGTTTTTGTTGGAGTAACTTTAGCAATCGAACACGAACCATTCGAGGAAAAGCAAGATTTACCAAATGGAAAATCAAGGGATTAGCGAAGTTCTGACGCTGTGCTGTCTTATCCGTTTTGCACTGCCACTATGATATTAGAGTCACATAATTTCTGTACGCCAACCGCACAGAGATTGCTGCCTATAAAAGGAATCATTTGGAGAAAATGTGGACATCAATCTAGATATTCAAAATATCCTCGTCATCAAGCGTATGTATGAACTTCGCAATGTTGGACTGGTGGCGGAGTCGCTAGGAAAAACCTCTGGGGCGATCAGCAAGAACCTGTCGAAGTTAAAGTTGCAGCTCGACGATCCACTGTTCATTCAAACCAAAAACGGGTTTGAACCCACGACTTTTGTTGAAACCAACATCGAAAATTTTGAGCGGATCCTAAGCAGTATCGAAGCCATAAAGCATCAAGTATTTTCGCCAGAGACTGACCAAGGCAATATCAAAATCTACGCGAATACGCTGTTTTGGGAACGTTTTGGGTCGAAACTCTTATTTGCTCTGACTAAAGCGGCACCGCATGCTCGCTATTCATTTCTTAGATGGGGAAGCAACGCGAGGAACAGGCTCATCGACGGTGAGGAGTCCATTGCAGTTCACTACTTTGATGAAACCTTGCCACAGTCGATATCTCAAAAGGAGTTCGGGGAAGGAAAAGTGGTTTTCTTCGTGAGAAACGATCATCCAGCGCAAGACTTTGAATCACTGGCCAACTATCCAATCGCTCTATTTAAAACACCAGGATGGAATGACAACAAATATCCGGTCCTTGAGCGTCTTAGAAATATCGGTTTTCACGTAAACCCAAGAGTGGAAGTCGACCACCCTGCGATGATTCACGATGTTATATTCAAATCCGACTATTTTGGTATCACTCTCAGTGGCAGCGTGCCAGAAGGCTGTCGCAGTATGGACTTACCAGAACAATTGACCATAGATGTGAGCTATGTGATGAGCTGTCGCCGCTCGCAAAAAGACGCACCTTTAAATCAGTGGTTATTCCAAATGTTGAAATCTACCCTGAAAAACAAACAAGCGTAGTTCAGCTTTTAACGAGTTGAAGGCTTAACTGCCTAACTCCCCTACCATCCAAAAAAGAAAAGGCTCCCGAGGGAGCCTTTGATTATGTTTCTAGTGACTATTTGCTTATGTTTTTATTTTAAAATGCTTCTTCTAGCGTTTGTTCATTCTTTTTTTCTTTTTGTTTTTCAACGGTTTCAACCTCTTTCAAGCGCGCGGTAAAGTGTCTTAACACCGGCGGTTCATAGGTAAAATCGAGCCCTTTCACTTGCCCTGCATTCTCTTTCACTTTTTCGAACGCTTCGATGATGAAGTCCATGTGTGTTTGTGTGTAGGTAGCGCGAGGAATGGTAAGGCGCAATAACTCTGCAGGGCATGGATGTTGTTCGCCCGTGGCAGGATCGCGACCTTGCAATAAGGAGCCAATCTCAACAGCTCTGATTCCCGCGACTTTGTACAGTTCACACGCCAAAGCATGTGCTGGGAACTGACCTGCTGGAATATGAGGAAGCAGTTTACCCGCATCGACAAACGCAGCGTGACCACCCGCTTGTTGGCACACGATACCTATCGCTTCTAAGCCATCGACTAAGTACTGAACCTGACCAATACGATATTCTAACCAATCTTGGCGCATGCCGTCATAAAGGCCAACCGCAAGACGCTCCATTGCGCCACCTTCTAAGCCACCATAGGTTGGGAAGCCCTCTTGCACCACACACAAGGTTCGACACTCTGTGTACACATCCATGAAAGCGTCGTCTTTAAAACACAACAAGCCACCCATTTGGACCATGGCATCTTTCTTGGCAGACATGGCTAAACCATCCGCGTATTTGTAAGACTCACGAGTGATCTGTTCGATAGTCCAATCTTGATAACCGGCTTCACGCTGCTGAATGAAGTAAGCATTTTCAGCGTAGCGTGCTGAGTCCATGATCACAGGAATATCGTACTTCTGAGCAATTTCATAAACGGCTTTTAGATTGGCGATAGACACTGGCTGTCCACCAGCAGAGTTACAAGTAATGGTACTCACAATGTAAGGAACATTGGCCGCGCCCGCTTCTAAGATCGCTTCTTCCAGCTTCACCACATCGAAGTTGCCTTTGAAATCCGCGTTCACTGAGGTATCAAACGCTTCTTTGGTATAAACGTTCTTCGCCACGCAGCAATTCACTTGGGTGTGACCTTGTGTTGTATCGAAGAAGTAGTTCGACAGAGCGACCATTTTGCTTCGGTCGAGCCCTTTCTCCATTTCTCGCTTTTTGATAAGAACCGGAATGTAGATCTGCTCGGCACCGCGTCCTTGGTGGGTTGGAATCGTCAACTCGTAACCGAAGATATCCTTAACCGCATTCGACAATGCGTAGTAACTGCGGCTACCACTGTAAGCTTCATCACCCATTAACATCGCGGCTTGCATACGCTGAGTAATAGATCCTGTTCCGCTGTCTGTCAGTAAATCGATAAACACATCGTCACTGTCGAGCAAAAATGGGTTCATCCCCGCTTCAACAATGGCTTGTTCACGATAGACGCGAGTTGTTCTCTTTACTGGCTCGACAACGCGAATACGAAACGGTTCTGGTAGATGTTTGAAGTTTTCCATAATAATACCTTTCAATACATTCCGATCAGGTCGAAATCTATTTTCTTTAGATGTCACGAATCCTCACCATTAAATTAATAGTTCCGTATAAAGACACACAGAAAATTAACAGTGAAAATAAACAAATTAAATAATGACTTATTAATCAAACCTAAACAGAGGCTAAGATAATTAGCGAGAACGACAAAACAATGAATACCTTGCACGGAATAATAAGTGCGACATTCTTGCGTTCAAAGGTTATCAAAGCTGCTGATAGGTAAACAAAGCACGCTGCTTTGCTGGCGCGTAACGCCTAGAGGGTACTACTCTGAAGAAAGGTGGAACGAGAGCTGGTGATCTAAGGTATACCAAGCTAACAAGGTTAGCCAAGTTGTTGATTGCCATTTCAGATACATGTTCACAATATATCCCTACGTTGAAATCAAGATGATCCGAAATTTAAATATAGTGCAATTGTTTTATAAATAAAGCTTAGAGAAGTATAAATGTGATCAATATTTAGAATGGTAATTAAATACGATAGCGTGTTTTATAAACTGTGAATCACAGCTGTTTATATACTATTAAACTAGTTCAGCGAGTTACTTAATAATATCGAATCTCTTTTAAACTCAATACCTCTCTAATAAGAGGCGAAGATAACTGTTTACTAAAAAGGCCATCATCTAATAAAGCCAAGCTCTAAAACTCGCCGATCTAGAAAAGATAAGTTCTGGTGAGGCTCAAACCTCACCAGAACCGTATTCGCAGCGAATGACTTACTTCTTCTTCACGACTTGCTTGATGGCCATTTCAGCCAGTTTTGGCGTCGCTGCTTTCAATGCACTGGGGGCAACCTTCTTACCCGCCTTGACCGCTTTATTCAGTTGGCCTTTAACCGACGTCCTTCTTTTCATGGCTTCTAAACGTTGGCGGTTTCTCTGAACGTTATTTGCGTCAGCGATACGCTCAATCAACGTCTGCCTTAAAGTATCTAAACCAAACTGTACCTTTTCTGGCGCAATCGCCAGCGGTAACACGATATCGGTTTGCAACAATATATGATTGTATTCGAGCGCTTGAGCAATGATCTTCGCTTTGGTCGATGTTGGATTCTCTAAGTCATACGGCGGCTGCCAATCGTCTACAGGCTTTAATCGGTCTACCTGATTCACAACCGACACCACAATCGGTTTCTTGCGTGAGATGTTCTTAGGATCGTCATAGAAAGCATCAAATCTATCTTTCAATTGCTTATCCAAATCACGCGCAGATTGATTGGCTTTAAGCACCCATAGCACCACATCGGCTTGGGTCATCTCTTTCAGCATTAAGGCTTCGGTTTTAGGGTTGCCATCAAGCCCTTGAAGATCAACCACGCGAACATCATTGTCGTCGACAAATGCGTTGTATACCGTTGAAGTGTCGGTTGATGGCAGTACATCCACTTCAGCTACCAACTCTTGCTTAAGCGCATTGATAAGCGAAGATTTGCCAGAGCTGATTTGCCCCACAAGCACGATTCGCACAGGCTCTAATTCAGGAGCAAAGCGTTGTTCGTCGATTTCAGACACATCGGACGCTTTAAGTGCTTCATCTTCAATGCTGAAACGTCCGCTGTAGAGGTCAATCGCCACCGCAGCGACTTCATCTAACAAGGCTTGTTTAGCGGCGTATTGCATGTCATCAACCACCCCTCTTGTCATCGATGCCGTCGCTTGTTCTCGACCCAAATCAGAAACAACTTTTAGCGGGTTCAAATAGAGGTTTTTGAGGTGATTCCCCCAAATAGCGGCCTTAACGATCTTCTGCCCTAGCTCGCCATATTTGTCATAGGCTTCGTAGCCCGCTTTGATGTAAGAAACCTTGAGATACTCAATGCCCGGTATATGCTCTCGCACTACCAGTTTGTAGCGTCGGCTTACCTCTTCGAACAGCTTTAGCCCTTCAGGAATCGAGAAATCGAGCGATTTCTTATCAAACTTTTTCGCAACAAACTCAAGTACTTCTAAACCGGTTTGGTCTAAGTTGCCCCATTCGATGTCGACCATTAATTGTTGGCGTACATGATGTTTTGAATCATTCCAAATCGACAGTTCTTTTTGAGACCAATCAGCCGAAGCCTTAACCAATGCATCGTTGATATCAGCTTTTGTATGTTGTGATTCAGAATCAGAACTTCCCTCGCTAATGTCGTCGCTCTCTTTATTTGAGAAGGGCTCCGTACTTGAAGATCGGCTTGAAGAATCGCGTGAAGAACGGCTAGAAATGAATAAAGGAATGGTGAACACCAAGGTACTCACGGCAATGGCAATCGACATTTCGAGTAGGTAACCGTATTTGATCGCCAAGAAGACACCAAAGCCCATCATGATAATGCTTGGGAAGATGGCTGAAATCAGGGCAATGCCCCAGCGGCCGCTCGATAGCACCGCCAGTAATCGAAATAGGTTTCTAATTTTCTTCATAGCCCGACGCCGCCTTTCCTTTTTTCAGGGATTCTTTGTAGATCTTCTGCATCTCTTGTTCAGACACTTCTTCACCTTTGTTCTTATGATAGAAGTAAAAACAAGCCGCGCGACCTAAACCATAAGAGGTGCCGAAACTCATTGCCGCGGCAGCCACCGCACCAACCGTTTGACCATAAACTGGAATCAACTTTATCAACTGTCGAGTGCCCAGTTTCATTCCGTATTGCAAAGCAAAGCTGCTTCCCAGAGTGCCTATCAATTCACTGAAGACTCGCTTGTTCCACTCAACCCCATATTGATTGGCCAAGCTGTGAAGCATTTTGGCTTGAATCGCAGGTACCGATACCAACCCAACACCCGGAATCAAATCGCTCGCCGCGGCACTTCCTGCATACCAAAGCACTTCGTTTTCTACTTGATCAAAGTTGGCTTCTTCTTGCGTGGAATGTTCTTTGTCTTGCACCATCATTCCTATCACCGGAAGAATACTGGTCAGCTTTTCTAACAAGATGTCATAGTTGTAAACCGCTTCGCTGTTAGACGTAGCGTTGTCATCGACTTCAAAATCGACTGCTACCGATTCAAACTCTTTACCCCACGCCTTCTCTACTTGGTTAGTGTTGAACTGAATTTGCCTTGCTCGATCTGGCTCACTGGAAGACAACACCGCCGTATGAACCAGCAGCAAGTGTTTAATCTTCTTCTGTTTCTTAATCTGTTTTAGAGCCGTAAGCACAGCGGATTGTTCAGGTTCGTCGGCTTTCATCACAACGACTAACGCATTCCCTGCCTGACCGATCTCTTCCAGATCCTCTTTCGCATCGTAATTCGCTTCACTTAAACCTCTAGTATCGAGAAACCGCATCACAGGTTTGTCTTGAGGAAACTCATACGACATCGCCGTCATGGTACAAGGTGCAAAACCATTGCCCACTTCGACAGAAGAGTCGCCAGTAACCGCTTGAATAAACGATGACTTGCCCGCCCCCGTTTTGCCCAACAGCCACAATGTAGGAAGATGTTTGCGCTGATATTCATGGGCCTGAGTCAAGTCTGGGTTCTTGCTCGGATTAATGAAGTCTTTTATTTGATCAAACATGTTTAGAGTAACGCTCACTTGATGTTGAGATTCGAGTTGATGACAAAGCAATACTGACTTATATAATCACAAATCATATTAAACTTATGTTTGTTCAGTCGCACAGGTTTACAATGCCTAAACGCTTGTTTTTATTTGCGCGCTCATTTTTTATAGACGCTTTTTTATTCGTACGGGTATCATCGTATTGATTCGTGTACCTAACGAACATCAACAAACACAGAGAGCTCAAAGAGAAGTATGGAACAAATTTATTTAGCTGGCGGCTGCTTATGGGGTGTACAAGAATTTATTAAGTACGTTCCTGGTGTTATCAGCACAGAAGCAGGCCGTGCCAATGGAAGCGCCCAGCCAACAGAAAACAAGACGGCTCAAAGCGACAGCACACAAAACGATTACGATGGCTACGCAGAGTGCGTACAAATAGAGTTTGATCCAAGCATCACGTCAGTAACGATTCTGATGGAACACTTGTTTGAGATTATCGACCCTTACAGCGTGAATAAACAAGGTGTCGATGTCGGAGAGAAATACCGAACAGGCGTTTACAGCACTAATGCAGAACACTTAACCGAAGCCAAGCGCTATATCGCTTCACGAGATGATGCCGACCGTATCGCTGTTGAGGTGTTGCCATTGACCAATTATGTTGCCAGCGATGACATCCACCAGCATCACTTAAGTCACTTCCCTGAAGATCACCACTTATGTCATATCCCTTGGGATCTGCTGCATAAGTATAAATCACAATAGTCGCGACGTAAGATTAAAATAGTCACGACCTAAGATCGATAAAGCCTCAACAGACATTATCTGTTGAGGCTTTTTAAGTGTTATGGTCAGGACAGCTATGGTGAATTGATTTGATAGCTCAAGCCATTAGCCATTAACTAATAACTTACTTAGTCGTATTCTCAAGTACGTAGTCCGGACCCGCTGTTTCAGCCGTCACGACCGCAAGTTTAGACACGTCTGCGCCTTCACCTTGGTAAGCGTTAATGCCATTTTCTACAACGACTTTTGGTAATTCTACCGAGTAGCTTTCGATCAGTTCAGAATCTGTCACTTGACCCACGTAAGTTTCGTCTGTGTAAGTTGCGCCAACTAATGGGAAGTCATGAGTTGCACGTACACTTACAAACTCAGGTGATTGCGAGTTATCAACCACGTTGTGTTTGAACGCCACATCAACGCCCGCATAAATGCCTTCCACTTCTGCGTTGTCAAACAAACTTACACGGTGGCTTTGGTTGCCGTAAACAATGCCCCACTCAGTATCGACTAGAGAGTTGTTCTCGATGGTGATGTTTTTCGGTGTCCACTGCTTGTTAAGCTCTTTGCCTTTCACCGATTGATCTAACTGCTCACCATTCGCTACGTCGATGATACCTGTGTTGATAACAATGCCGCCACGTAGGTCAGCGTTGCCTTCAATCAAGCCATCGCGGCCTCGAGTGTTTGCAATGTAGTTGTTACGAATCACATGATCTTCATCGTAGATACGGACGCCGCCCGTTAGGCGCTTTCCATTACCTAGAATCATGTTGTTCTCAACCGTGTTGCCTTTTCCGTGACGCAGTGAAATAAGCGCAGTGCTTTGGAAAATAGTATTACCTGAGATCGTGTTGTCGCCCGACTTAATCGAGATAAGCTCACGCTCACCATCCATATCGATCATTAGGTTGTTCACGAACTTAGAACTTGAATCCCACTGTGAAGCTTTAGAATCACCAATACGGATCGCTTCCCAGCTGTTGCCGTTGTAACGAATCGCTTCTTTAATGTCGAATTCGTTGAACTGGTTAGGCTTTTGATCCATGAAGATGTTATTTGCGATCAGGTGGTTATCAGCTGTGTCATCTTTTTGTACACCAATCAAAGTGCCGCGTTTTTGCTTACCTTCGAAGCGATTGTTGATGACTTTGCCGTCTTTACCCCATAGAGAAACCCATAGGTACTTTGGATACTCAGAACGACGTTCGTCTGGCTCGTACGTGTAATCATGGTTGAAGTAGTAGAATGTTGAGTTTTGTAGCGTGTTGCCATTACCCATCATACGTACTGCGCCAAAACGCTCGTTTGGACCGCCCTCAGTAAATACCAAGCCATCAAGCGTGATGTCATCGCCTTTCAGTTCAAACTGAATCAAGCCCGTGATCCACGCAGAACCTGCTCGCTCTGCCTTGATAGAGATGTCATTCGCCGTAATCGTTACTTGACCTAAGTTCGCGTATTTACCGGCAGGGATAACCAATTCATCGCCATCTTTTAGGTTTTCAAATTGTGCTTTAAGCGCAGCCACTTGTTCTTCTGAAGCAACGGCTAAAGTGTCGCCATCGACCTCAGTTAAGCGGTCACTGCTCAATAGGTAACTACGGTCGATTTCGCTAATAGCTGGCGCAGCTTGTTCAGCGACACTGACTACGGGCGCTGTTTTTTCTTGTGTTGTACAGCCAGTTGCAAAAGCGAGCGTGAACGCGCTAATAATGCTTACCGATAATAGTTTTTTGTTCATCGTACATCTCACGTTAAATATTGGATTATAAAAATGACGACCACCCGTTCAGGTGGCCGTGATGTTATTTAGGATGCGAATTAGATTAGCCTTCGGCTGGAGTCACTTCGTCTTGTTGCTCGACTTTGTCATCGACTGCTTTAACAAGTAACAGACCAACAGAGAACACAATCAAGCCACACAGAACGAACACCATGCGTCCCCACATTGGGTTTGGCAGTACGAACATAGTCATTACGCCCACACCCGCTACCGCGATAAGTGAACCCAACATACGACGTTGCTTGTTATCCAGTTTCTTCTGTTCATTACTTTCAGCAACTAGTGGTGTCGCAAGGTTGTTGAAGAACTTGTCTACGTCTTTCTCACGGTGCTCAGCAAGAGGCTTGTAGAACAGTGTTGAAAGTACGAAGAAGCCAGCAGTAAATACGATGTGACCGATAAGGCCGATAGCCACTTTCAGGTCAGCCCACTCACGGCCTGTTAGTTCATTTAGACCGAACCAGTTTTGAATCATGTCCGCTGTGATAACGAAACCAACGAAGTAAGAAACTACACCACCTACAACTAGCGTACCCCAACCTGCCCAATCCGGTGTTTTACGGATGAAGAAGCCACAGAATGCTGGAATTGTCATTGGGAAGCCGATCAATGCGCCCACGTACATCATGGTGTCGAAAAGGCTCAGACCTTTAAGAGAGTTGATGAACAGAGCAACCAAGATGATCGCGATGCCGAAGAAAGTAGACGTTAGTTTAGAAACAACCATTAGCTCTTTCTCTGTCGCTTTAGGGCGAAGAATCGGCTCGTAGAAGTTCTTAACGAAGATACCTGAGTTACGGTTTAGACCTGAGTCCATTGAAGACATTGTTGCTGCGAACATAGCGGCAATCAGAAGACCAACCATACCTGCAGGCATGTATTCTTGAACGAAGTAAAGGTAAGCGAAGTCAGCGGCTTTGCTGCCAGCTTCCGGGTAAGCAGCTGCTAAATCAACACCTTGACCAGCCATGAACCAAGAAGGCATGAACCAGATGATTGGACCAAGCGTCATTAGTACACAAGCAAGCAATGCTGCTTTACGTGCGTTGTTTGAATCTTTCGCAGCAAGATAGCGGTAAGAGTTAAGCATGTTGTTGGTAATGCTGAACTGCTTTAAGAAGATGAACACAGCCCAGATGCTGAAGATGCTCATGTAGTTAAGGTTGTCACCCGTGATGAACGAATCCGTTGGGAAGTCGCTAACGATTTGCGTCACACCGCCACCGTGGTAAATAGCAACGACCGCACATGTCACCGTTACCGCCATGATGATAACCATCTGCATAAAGTCAGATGCGATTACCGCCCAAGAGCCGCCCGTTACTGACATCACCAGTACAACCAGACCCGTTAGGACAATCGTCGTTGTCATATCAAAGCCGAAGATACCTGATGCGATGATCGCAAGGCCGTTCAACCAGATACCAGCAGAGATAACGCTGTTTGGCATGCCAGACCAAGTAAATACTTGCTCATTCACCTTACCAAAACGCATACGAATCGCTTCAATTACCGTCACAACGCGCAGTTGGCGGAACTTCGGAGCGAAGTAAAGGTAGTTCATTAGGTAACCGAATGCGTTCGCGATGAAGATAATCGCTACGGCAAAGCCATCGGTAAAGGCTTTACCTGCTGCACCAGTAAATGTCCAAGCACTGAACTGGGTCATAAATGCGGTTGCACCTACCATCCACCACAGCATATTACCTCCCCCACGGAAGTAATCACTTGTCGTACTTGTAAACGTTCGGAACATCCACCCTATCGCAATTAAGAATAGGAAGTAGATGCCAACTATCAGGGTATTGAGTTCCATCGTTAGACCTTTTATTTATGTTTTTTTGTTGAGGTCACTATAGATAGATGGCAAGTATATTTGTACTACAATAATCCAAATGCGTGACAGTGATCTTACAGTCTGACAGTCAATTAATCATACAAGTGATCGAGTTCAAAGTTGCACCACCTAGGAGCGCAATTCCTCAAGTCAGGCAGTTATCCGCACTAAATTTCTACCAAAACCCCGAAAAACATGAACAAAGTCTCTAAAAATCGAAGATTCATCGTTAAAAACTATTATTCGTGACGATCAAAGCTTAAAGAAGATCAGCAAGAATATCGTAGATATAATTTATAAAAATGAATCAAACCAATACATTTGTAGTACAAATAAGATTAAGAATTTGCTTTTAAAAGTTCCTTATATTAGGCAGCCAATAATGAAAACTTGAAAACCACTATTAGATACTGACAGGGATACACGGAAGTGAAATGCTTTTAACACACCCGTTACACTTTCCCCGTCCAATAAAAAGGTGTCATTATGAAGAAATACGTTCCAATCTTAATTGCTCTTAGTACGGTATCTTCTATGAGCTATGCAGCAACACCGCGTGAAGATGCTGTTGACTACTTACAGATGCGTAAAGGCGTGGCTTACCAAGTAAACCATTCAAAACCCTTCACTGGTCAATTTGAAGAGAAGTTCGATAACGGCCAAGTCGCGACCCAAGCTCAGTTTGCCGATGGCTTAGAACTTGGGCTAGAAACTAACTGGTATCCGAATGGCCAGGTCGCTTCTAAAGTGAATTACGTAAAAGGTGAACTGCAAGGCAAAGCCGAAACCTGGTATCCAAACGGACAGAAAAAAGCAGAACTCAATTATAAAGACAATGAACTATCGGGCACCGCCTCTCGCTGGTATCCCAATGGGGAACAAAGCCTGACAGCTGAATACAACGACGGACAAAAAGATGGATTGGTAACGGACTACTACCCGAACGGTAATAAGGCCAGCCAAGCGAAGTTTGATGAAGGTGAAGTCGCGAACGGAAAACTTACTCGCTGGAATACTAACGGTGACAAAGTTGAAGAACTGACCTTTAAAGATCACAAAGTCACCTCTAAACAGGTGTGGATGCCTACAGAAAGCTAAGCCTCAAGAACGGCTCTCACTGAGCTCTTTGATATAGCTAAACGTCTGCTGTTAAAGTTTGTAGCTACACGTCTGCAACTAAGAGACAAGAGAAGAGAAACGAACATTCATGTGATTAAGCGTGAATGTTCGTGGCTTTTTCACTTGCTCTTTTCACTACCTCTTCCCTCGTCACTTTCTTCCAACTTTGCCTATCTCCCTTCACGGTTATTTACAGCACTCTATCTAGTGATAAAATAATCACCAATAGTCATTGAAAATAATAAATATTTAACTTGCGCATAACCTTTCCATAAAATACTGTAAGCAAACGTTTCCGTTGCGAGTCAGATCTCAATTACCGACCTCGTAAGCTATCTACACGCAAATAAGAGAAACACGATTCCAAATACGTTGTTGAGTCATATTGTTTTGCTTTGGTGCCCGCCTATGAAAATTAAAACCTCCCTTTTTAGCCTTGCTTGTTTATCCATTGTCTCTTTATTGGTTGTCGTTTCATTTACTGAAATCGCCAATCTAAAGCTGATCAAACTAGAGAAAACTCTGATCAAGGTGAAGTCGCTTGAAGTTTCTATGCTTCAACTGAATCGAGCAGAACTAGAGTTTCTGATCAGTCACGACAAAACCCTCAAGCCTGAATTCGCCAAAGAGTATTCACACTTCCAACAGTTGATGAGTAGCTTCTATGTTTTACTTAAAGAGTCAGACATAGCGGTGCCTGAGTTAGATAAGCTCAATCGAGAGGTGAAACAATACAACAAAGACTTTTCCTTGATGGTAGACGCGATAGACCGCAACCCAGAAAAGGTCAGTGAACTGAAATCAGAAATGAAAGTGCTGTTTGAAGATATCATCTCTATATTCACCGGCGTTGAAGTCCGTTTGGAAGAACAGGTCGAATCGATTCAACAAACTATTACCACGTTTATTGTGAGCTCAGTAATTGCCGTCACGGTATTACTGATAGCCTTATCTTTTGGGATCTCATCACGTGTCGCAAAGAAGATAGCCTCATTAAACGCAACCATGTTACTCGTCTCCCAACAACGTGACTTTACCGTCACAGCGGAAGACAGCGGCTCAGATGAAATTGCTGAGATTGCCAAGTCGTTTAACACCGTACTAGAAGACATTCGCCAACTCATTGGTCAAGTGCAGGGGTCGATTCAGGAACTGGGCAACATTTCCAACCAGTTGCAACACGACGGTATCGAAGTGGAAGGCGCGTTGAATAAGCAGCAACAACAAACAGAGAATATTGCGACCGCGATAAACCAGATGGGCAGCAATATCCAAAATGTGGCCAACAACAGTGAAAACGCGTCATCAAATGCACAAACCAGTTTCGCCACCGCGAATGATGGTCTGAACGATGTAGCCTTCACCAGAGACACAATCAATACCCTTTCAACCGATCTTGTGAGCGCGAGTGAAGAAGTGAATCGTCTTTCTGTTCATTCCGAGAAGATCAATACCGTGCTAGAGGTGATTAAAGACATTGCTGAACAAACCAACCTACTCGCTTTGAATGCCGCCATTGAAGCAGCGCGCGCTGGAGAACAAGGTCGTGGTTTTGCGGTTGTTGCGGATGAGGTAAGAACCTTGGCAGGCAGAACACAACTTTCAACCGAAGAGATCTCAACCATTATTCAAGGGGTTCAAGACCAAACCCAAATGGTGGTTAACACGATTCAAAATTGTTGTGAGAAAGGGAATACCAGTGTCGACTCTTGTGAGAAGGCACATTCTAGAATCACATCGGTTATCGCAGATATGGAAACCATTCTAAATAACAGTTTAGAGGTATCCAATGCCATGAAGGAGCAAAGTGAGGTCACATCAGAGATCATCGAAAATGTTGATGCCATCAAACAACTAACAATGACCAATGTGAAAAGTGCTTCAAAAAACGCAGCTTATGCAACTTCAGTCGTAGAGCAAACAGACTCACTTGAACGTGCTGTCATCAACCTAAAAGCCTAGCTATTAAGCCGTGGTTTACACGCTTATTGAGCCTCAAACGACTCTCTACTCAAATTTCAGATAAAAAAACGCTCATGTTGCCTGTATCAACATGAGCGCAAGGGCAGATCTTCGACTACCATCTCCTACCTTTCTAAACGAAAGCAGAAGTTATAATTAGAATAGTTGGGAGCAATAATCAAAATGCTTTCGCAAGCACTTCAACGATTTCTTCTTTGTCACCGATGAGAACAACGGGTAACTATTCGAACCCTGTTCATTCCTATCAAGTTCGTACTTATATAGCAGGCTATGTCACAGCCTTGCCTACTATATTTCAAACCTTCTCTAATTGAGCTTTAAATCACCTCAAGTAAATGCCTCATGTTCTTAAAGCGGTGGATTTAATCCATTTAGCTTCAAGACCACTCTTACTTATTCGGCTTTACACAGTCAGTTCATGCAATCAACACAGCAAAGTTATGTGTTGCTACAGAAAGTTAGTAAATAATAATGTATTACAAATAAAAATGATATCTAAAGGTTCAATTTTTTGCTGTAGCGCACATTTATTGATGAACAAAAATCTTAAAAACCATTATTAACAGCCAAAGAAATCACTAAGAATCATTAACTTACCGAAATAATTCGACTTTGTAACCCTTTGTAAATAGTGGTTTTGTCCCAACAACACGATCAAATTCACAGATTATCACGCCTCGGATCGCTACCATATTTGTATTATTTTAATTCAAAACAAAAGGCGTAAGTATGAAAGCCCCCCGACTCCTACATCTGGCTGCCTGTATTGGTGCTATCACTTTCGGTTCACAAGCTATGGCCGCTGAATTCGTTTTCCTCGATGAAGCAACATTAGAATCGAACCGTACTCTTCTTCAGTCAGATAAAGCTTCTGATTCAATGAAAGATGCTTACACCAAGCTGATTGAAGAAGCAGAACTAGCAATGAACGATGGTCCTTTCAGCGTTGCTGATAAAGGCATGGTTCCACCAAGCGGCAGCAAAAACGATTACATGAGTATCAGCCCTTACTGGTGGCCTGATGAATCAAAAGAAGATGGGCTTCCATGGGTTCGCCATGACGGAAAAACAAACCCAGCATCAAAAACTGACGAAACTGACTCAAAACGTATTGGCCACTTCACCCGTTCTGTTCGCGCATTAGCGATCGCCTACTATTTTAGCCAAGACGAAAAATACGCTCAGCAAGGTATCGAATACGTTAGAACTTGGTTCTTCAACGAAGACACCAAAATGAACCCGAACGTGAACTACGGACAAGGTGTTCCTGGTGTTGCAGAAGGTCGCCGCGGTGGAATCATCGATACTAGAACACTGACTGATCGCATGTTGGATTCAATCGCCATTTTGTCTCAATCACCTACCTGGACAGAATCTGACGAGACACAAATTACCCAATGGTACAGCGAATATTTGGACTGGTTGATCATTGATGATCTATCAGGCGGTCCTAAAGGCGAAGCTTACGCAGAAAACAACCACGGCACTTGGTACGACTATCAAGTTGCTGGTGTTTCTTACTTTATTGGTAACGATGCGCTTGCTAAGCAAATGGTTCAAAAAGGCAAGATGCGTATCGACACTCAATTCGAAAAAGACGGCTCTCAGCCTCATGAAATCGAGCGTACGCGTGCTTACCACTACCACTACTTCAGCCTAGATCCATTGGTCGGTATGGCTCAGATCGGTGACAAGGTCGGTATCGATCTTTGGAACTACACCAATAAGAAAGGCGGCTCTTTAGATACAGGTATTCAGCTAATGGCTGACTACAACGACTTATCAAAAGAGTGGCCGTACACACAGAAAGACGAACGTCGTCGCGTTGAACGTATGACTCCGCTTTATCTGAAAGCTGGCGTAGCGATGGAGAACCCTGAATGGGTGAAACTAGCAACAGAGACTGATTTCAGTGAATTCACAGTCAAGAAGAACCTAGCGGAAGTTTGGGCTCAACGAGATGTAGAACTGCTTTACCCGAAGCTTTAATCCAAACGCTCGAAAGGGGCATGTACCCGCCCCTTGAAAAACCATTTTTAATTAAAAACAGTGGAACAAAACAATGTTAAAAAATAATAAAATCGCTTTAGCTGTCGTAGCAACTCTATTTGCAGGCAGCGTTTCAGCAGCATCACTTGATGCCCGCCAAGAGTACAAGCACGGTTCAGAAGACTGGGCAAGCCGCATCAAGATGAGCGGTTCGGTAGATAACCACTTCTTCGGCGCTGAAATGAAGCAAAAAGGTAAGCCTTTCTCTGAGTGGGAAGCGGCAGACAACGAGTTCGAATACGGCTACAAATTCAAGCTTAACGAGCACTGGTTAATTCAACCAAGTATGCCAGTAACGTTTGGTTCTGATAGCGTAACCTACAAACCACAAGTACGTGTTCAATACTCTTTCGAATCAGGCCTAAAAGCGAAACTTCGCTACCGTCACGAGTTCCGTGACTACACGTCTGACTCTTCAAACGAGAATAAGAACCGCAGTAAAGTAACGGGTAACATCGATTACAACTGGAACGCATGGCAGTTCGGCTTTGAAGCTAACTATGCAGAAGACTTCATTGACAGTGAGTGGACTGGCGGCGGCGGTGCTGACAACGAGTGGGATTACAACTTTAAAGTGGGTTACAAAGAGGCTGACTGGAGCTGGCGTCCATACGTTGAGTTCGGTAACGTTCAAGACAGCCGTGACCGTCAACTACGTAGCCGTGTAGGTATTACTTACAGCTTCTAATTGAATAATCTAAGATAATTACTGTCCTAATTTTCTAAGACCTAAACAAAAGCCAGCTTAATCGCTGGCTTTTTTTCCTTTTAAATCGGTTCAATAAAATTAGAGCCGCGTACTTGCAGCTCTTTTTCCTAGTGACTGATCCGATAGAGAAAGGCAACGGTCACATCATCGTTAGGCACGACTCGCTTCTGCTGAGCCAAAAACAATTCTGCTGTAGAAACGGCGTCGGCTAATGCATTGTGGCTGTTGTACTCAGGAAGCCCGTACCTTGCTCGCGTCCCTGCCAGAGTTAAATCGACTTCTTCATGATTGCTGATCGCTTTCTCCATGCTTTTCTCGATACACAAGGTATCAAGCCAAAGCAGAGGAATCGTTCTTAAGCCGTAGCAGCGAAGAAGGTATTGGCTAATGAACTTCTCTTCGACCACACAAGCGTGAGCGACAATGATCTTGCCTTTCGCTGCTTCGAAAAACGTCAGCATCGCATCGTGAATAGACGCGCCCTCTTCCAACATTTGCGGCGTAATATGGTTAATAACAGCAGTTTCAGCGTTGATCTGCGAATCGTTATTCAGATAAATATGCTTGGCTGACGCTAAATCGATTCTCCCCTTAACCACATCGACCCACCCCATAGATAAGATAAGGTCTTGCTCGCTGTCTAAGCCCGTGGTTTCGAGATCTAAAATGATGTATTCGCTGTCTTTGGCCAAGTCCGTCATTTCAGGACAAGGCTGTTGTACGAGATCATGTAACGCTTCAGGCAACTTAACCGTTCCCAAATATTGCTTACGTTTACGTTTAATTCGCTCAAGCGGGTGAAAATAGTTTAGCATTCGTTTTAAACATTTATTTGTTGAACATAGCTTCATTAACGTGCTCCGAAACGAATTTTCGCCGCTTCTTGAAGGTCAGCAATGATCCTAAAGGCATCTTTCAAGTGTTTGCGCTCAAAGCTACCAAAGCTATCTGGGTTGATGTTGTTGTCAGGCACATCGCCGTTCTTCAGCGCTTCAAGTTGATGACCAAAACGGAAAGAGAGAATGAACTGGTAAGCACCCAGAATGTTCTTGAATGCGTCGTCGCTCAGCATGCCTTTTTCATTAGCAGCAGCGAAACGTTCATCAGTGGCCGACAAGTCGCACTCTACAGCAAGTCCATAAATACGCGCTAAGTCGATAATCAAGTTGATCGCGTACTTCTTCACGTTCAACGTTTTCTTATTCTCACCTGACTTCTCTAGCACTAAGCTATTAAAGATGCCAAGTGGTGGATTAGTATTGACCGCGTCTTTGACTAGGGTGCTTAAAAACTCACGGTTACCGCGAATATTGCTATGCAGCTCATCGCGAAGAATGCCTTCAAACTCACTGTTGCCGTAGATAGTACGAATTTCTAGGAACACACTGATGTTAAGCAAGCGTTCGTATTCTGGGTTAGCCACCCACTTCTTGTAGTAGTGCTTCCAAACGCTGAGTGGCTGACACCATTTTGGCGTCGCGGCCATGAATTTACCTGGACATAATGGGTAGTGGCAGCTTGCTAAGCCGTTGGTTACCATCATCGCTAAGTGTTTGAAGTAAATACGGTCACTGTCGGTTGCATCGTCGGCTAGTACTATCGCACTGTCTTGGTCCGATAGCATGTGCACTTCATTACGCGCGTGCGATCCGGCTACGATCCAAGAGAAATCACACGGTGGTGGTCCTAACTTATCAATCGCTATTTGAATCAATCGGCGGGTGTAGGCATCCATAATCATGGTCATTACCTTGCCGACGGTTTCAGGCGCTACTTTACCTTCCACCAGCGCTTCAAAAATAGCTTGGCGCTCTGAGGTGAACGAAGACATGGTTTTCACGCTGCCTGCGTATTTGATTTTCTCGATCAAGAATATCGCTTGAACACGGTGGTTTTGAACCAAATGAGACGTAGTAAGAAGACCTACAACCTTATTCTCTTTCACAACGGGCAAGTTACGGATATTGAATTGCATCATGATTGACGCCGCATGCAGCACTAAATCATCCGGTTTTACCGTAAGTGGAGAGTGCGTCATTACCTCAGAGATCAAACTATCAGTACTCACGCCGTGGGCGATCACTCGCTTCGTCATGTCTCGGTCGGTGATCAGACCAACAATGGTTTCACCTTCATAGATCACGGCACAAGGTGAGCGTTGATGAAGCATTTCAACCGCAACCGACTGGATGGTTTGCTCAGACTTAACAATCGCCACCTGCCCGCTTGCCACTTCTTCGACTTTACGAATGAATAGGCCTTTCTCTTTATTTGACCAAACCACATCCAGTGCCGACTTCAAGCGAACCTGCGCCTGTGAAGCAAAGTGTTCTGCGCAACTTGGAAAGGCTTTGAAAAGCGTTTGAAGTGCCGAGTGTGGAATCACATAAAGCAAGGTGTTCTCGATTGCGACAGCTCTATAGCCTTTTTCGTCGTTGACTTCAGAATCTAAGAACGTAAAGCCGAACAAATCTTCACTGCCTAGACGAGCACGAAGCACACCATCCGATTTTCGTTGCTCCATAGAGCCCGTTCGAATGATATAGAGCGATTTTTCCTTTCCCGACTCACACAAATCAACCACATCTCCCTTACCGAGATAAGTAATTTGCACGTTAGAGGCAAGTTCGCGAAGTGCTTCTTTAGGGATCTTATCGAATGGGTCGATTTGACCTATGAATTGAAGAATATTTGGCAGTAGAGACTGGGGCATAATCACACTCACAATAATTTAATTAGTATTATTATATAACTTAAAATACTGGTTACTAGTGCTTTTAACGAAACAGCAAATAATAGATTAAATATTGGACACCAGTCAGGTTTTCATCAAATTTGGATGCAAAAAAAGCACGTATCAAACGTGCTTTTTAGAGGTCACTGCTGAAATTAGCTTTTGAATAACCGTAATTTTAACTTTGACTACCCTAGTTTTACGAGAATGACCTCTCGTCGATAATGCAAAACGATCAAAGCTAAAATAACAGTGAAAACAATTAACTAGCGACTGGTAATCTGTGGTTTGTTTCTAACAGGTGACTTGCTGACGCGTGGCGTGCTTTGTCACTATTACCTGCCATGATTGCTTCATAAATCTGGCGGTGTTCGTTAATACAAGTACTTCCCTCTTCAGAAGAGTGAGAAATAAAGTTAACAAACATGGTCGTTAAGATGTTACCAAATGGAAGATAGAAGTCGTTACCTGTTGCATTGAAGATCAGGCTATGGAACTTCATATCGATATCTAGCCAACGCTCTTGATCAAGCGTTTCTTCGCTAGAGATTTCTACCATTTGTTGGAAAATACCAGACAGCTCAATGCGTTGTTCTGCACTCGCGAACTGAGCAGCTAAAGCACACGCTTCTGGTTCAATCGCGCGGCGTAAACCCAAAAACTGATGACAGAATTGGTCTGTATCGGCCAAACCATCCATCCATTCGATCAATTGTGGATCTAAGAAGTTCCAGAACGCGCGGTTAACAACGCGAGTACCAATCTTAGGACGAGATTCTAATAGACCTTTTGAAGTCAGAAGCTTAACCGCTTCTCTTAATGCTGTTCTACTGATACCAAATTGCTCACACAGAGCCATTTCACCAGGGATAATAGAACCTTGAGGCAAATTGCCCGACAAAATACCACGAGCGATTTCACGTGCAACTTGCACATGAAGGCTTCGCTTAGAGCCTGAAATAGAATTGAAAGAGCCAGCCATGTGTCTACTTACTTATTAGATATGTATTATTTAACCCGGACTATAGCACTGATTTATATCTTCACCAACACAGCATCAGAATAACGTGAGGTCACTACCAATAAAGGCTGGAGCAATATTTTACAAACCTGCTCATCTTTAGGTTTATAAAACCAATTCAACCCATTAATTCATACAAATAGTTCTCATTTACAATTTCAATGTATGCGTGAACTCACAAAACCACCCTTACTCTCACTATTTATGTCGGTAATAACCCGTTTTTAGATGAACACCCTTGAATATGGCAAGTGTTATTGTATGATTTATTGGTGTAAATAATCTACAATATAGGCGGCTCTGATGTTTAACGATTTAAAAGGCAAACGCATTCTAATTACTGGCTCTACTGCTGGTATGGGTTTAGCTACCGCACGTGTCTTTGCAAAATACGGCGCAAAAATCGGCATCAATAGTCGTGCTTTCAGCCCAAAAGTCGATGACGTTCTATCTGAACTTACCGCACTGGGTGGTGATGTTGCCTTTTTCCCTGCAAACCTAACGGACACATTAGAGTGCGAAAGGTTAGTCAAAGAGTTTACTGATCATTTTGGTGGCATGGACGTGTTGATTAACAACGCCGGTGGCCTTGGTGGCCGCGCCAATCTAGAAAATATCGATGATGAGTTTTATGAGCGCGTAATGAACCTTAATGTTCGCTCTGCACTGATGACAACTAAGTTCTCTATCCCGCACTTACGCGCCTCTGCTGCTGAGTCCGGGCAAACATCTTGTGTGATTAGCACAGGATCTATTGCCGCTCGCGAAGGCGGTGGTGTTGGTGCAGGCATCTATGCAGCTTCAAAAGCTTGGTTACACGACATTCACCGTAATTGGGTGAAGGAGTTCGCGCAAGACAATATCCGTTTCAACATTGTTTCACCGGGCACTATCGACACCGCATTTCACGATGGTAAGAGCGACGATTTGAAAGCGACCATTGCTAACAACATTCCAATGGGACGCTTTGGCAATATTGATGAAGTTGCCCCTTCATTTGCTTTCTTTGCATCGCACGCTTGCAGCGGTTACATCACAGGTCAAATCCTAGATGTTAATGGCGGACAAATAACGCCCTAGTTAGCTGGTTTATATAAGCTCACTCAGCGATTTAAGTTCGCCACACTATATAAGGTCAACAGACCCGAATAGATGAGGGAAAACCTCACACTAAATTCGACGTATACACTGACACTAAATGCCAGATTCGTCTGGCTTTTAGTGTTTTCAAAATTTCAATTTCAGGTGGTTTAAATGTCAATATTTACATTGGTGGAAGATTCAAGCCGCCGAATTCATGTTCAAGTGGCGAGACAAATTGCTCGCAAGATCTTGTCAGGCGAGTTAGAAGAAAATCAAAAGTTACCCAGCGAAATGGAGCTGTGCGATATCTTTGGAGTGAGCAGAACTGCCCTTCGAGAATCAACTAAGCTACTTTCGGCAAAAGGTTTAATCGAATCGAAGCCAAAAGTGGGCACTCGTATCAAGCCGAGAACACAGTGGCACTTCTTGGATCCGCAATTGCTGTACTGGATCCAAGATTTAGAAGATACCAAACCCTTCTTGTCTCAATTTTTAGGCTTAAGAAAAGCGATTGATCCGGAAGCGTGTGCACTCGCCGCAACCAACGCAACCGTTGAGCAACGCAAAGAGCTTTCGATTCTTTTCCAGAAGATGACCATCGCGGCAAATAGCTTCGATTATGAAGAGTGGACAACCAACGATCACCTGTTTCACCAAACGATTTTCTTATCGACAGGTAATCAATTTTATATTCCATTCGCGAATATTCTGTCGACTATCTTCAAACAGTTTATCGACCACTCAGCTGAAGGCGGTCGATTCTGTTTAGAAGAACACAAAGCGATTTACGATGCGATAATGTCAGGCGATGCCAAGCAAGCTCGAATTGCTTCTCAAGTCCTGCTAGACGATGAGAACCAAAAGCTCTCTAGGGTTGAATTAGCCATCGCATAACCGAGATTGACCAAACTGACTTGTGTTTCAAAGACGCAAGTCAGTCTTGTTTTAGCGCCCATTTTCTAACCATCAAATACCGTAGTGTTTTCTTCTTTAAACGCTCTACTCCGTCACCTCAGAGAAAGCTTACGGTTATACACATAAGGTGTTGTTTGTGTCTTCGCAATCGTACGTAAGGAAAAATTTCTCTCTCGCCTGGCCCCTCGCCTTAAACGGTATCTTGATGCAGTCGATGTTGATGATCGACACGTTGCTGGTTTCTCCTCTTGGTGAAATCCCTTTAGCTGCAATGGGGATTGCGACGACTATCGTTGCCTTTGTACTGGGAATTCAAATGGCGCTGGCAAACGGTACTCAGTTGGTATTAAGCCGCGCAGTGGGCTCTGGCATCGCCGCGTCATTATCTAAAGCATTTTGGGCAGGGTTATTTATCAACCTTGGCGTAGCAACCCTCTTTTGGCTTCTACTTACTTTTTTCGAACAACCCTTGATTCAAGCATTAACAGACGACGCTTCCCTTCACTTAGAAATCAGCCGCTATCTAGACATCTCGAAATACATCGTTATTTTTACCGCGTTAACGCAGGTGATCATTGCTTTATTTAATGCGCTAGGCAGAACTAAAGTCCCATTCAAAGGTTACTTAATTGAACTGCCTATCAATGCTGTACTCTCGTATGTGCTGATTCATGGCTTCTCTAATTTTGAAGGGATTGGAGTACAAGGTGCTGCATTAGGCAGCATTATTGCAATAACGATCCGCTTGCTGTATTTGGTTTTGTGCGTGCATTTAAGCTCAGCGATTTCACTCAAATTAGATGCTCAGCGATCTGAATTCTTTACCAACGTTCGCCGTCACTTTATCGAAATATTCCCCGTAGCAGCGAACGTGACCATGCTTTTGATTGGCGCAACGATATATCAATTGTTGTATTCGCAACTTAACATCAACGCTTACGTAGCGATTACTTTGGTGATGCCTTGGATCAGGGCTGTCTCTCAATTTATTACCGCTTGGGCTCACTCTTCCGCGATTACTATCAGCCAAGCGATTGGCTCCAAAAAGATGGATGACCTAGTCAAAAACGTCGATACCAGTATCGATATTGCAGTCGTCATTTCTTTCGTTTGTGCACTCTTGTTCGCAGGATTAAGTCTGGTCATTGGTGACATTTACCCGAACTTGGATGAGTCTACCTATCAAGCATTGGCCGTTATCGCCCCACTCTACATATTCTTGCCAATTGTTCGTGGCTACAACACGGTTCATGGGAATGTATTAAGAGCACTAGGAAAAACAACCGCAGTCTTCAAGATCAACTTTACTGGTCAATGGGTAATTTCAATTCCATTGTGTGCATTGATCATCTTTGGTTTAGATGGCTCTATCTTTTGGGCCTTTGCTATCCAACCATTCGAAGAAGTCGTTAAAGCTTTCCCATTCCGTCACTTAGCTCGAAAGTCTCTTAAAGAGTTTGATGCCGACAAAGCCAAAGAGTTGATGTATGACTAAGTCCAAAATCATTTTGGATGAGTCCAGACATCACATTTAACACTAAGCTTTTGAAATAAAGAAAGTTCGCACAAAATCTCCAAAATACAACCTTGTCCTTTGGCAAGGTTGTACTACTTTGAAGGTAGGCATTTATTGGGTCAGTGGCTAACACACCTCAAGCAACAAAAGACTCATCAATCCAGCTTAGATTAATCGTTAAGAGAATTGGGTGAACACACTATGCATGACATTATTCAAGATCTTCACAAGCGCTACACCGTCAAAAAATACGATCCTAGCAAACGAATTTCTTCTGAAAAAATAGAGATCATCAAAGAAGCTATCCGCCTTTCTGCTTCTTCTATTAATTCACAACCGTGGAAATTCATTCTGATAGAGAGCGAAGAAGCCAAGCAACGCTTCCACGACACTTTCGCTATCAAGTTCCAGTTCAATCAACATCACGCAATTGAGTCATCGCACATCATTCTTTTTGCCTACGACCCAAACTACACCAAAGACAAATACGCTCACCGTGTGGATGTTGAAGTTGAATCTGGTCACTTACCTGCAGAAATGTACGACAACATGCTCAATGGCGGTTACGCTTTTGCAGACCTCAATACTGATGATAACGGCTTTAATGGTAACTGGACCAAAGCGCAACTTTACCTAGCATTAGGTAACGCCCTTCACGTTCTTGCGAGGCTTGAAATAGGTTCTACACCGATGGAAGGAGTCGATATGGACTTGATCGGACAAGAATTTAGCGAAGAGCTTGATGGGCACATCTGTGAAGTTGCGTTGGCAATGGGTTACTTCTTAGAGAGCGAAGACTACAACCACGGGCTACCAAAAGCACGACTCCCTCTGGATGAAATATTTAAAGTCATATAACAAGCACTTCGATCCCCGCGCTTTTAAAGAAACAAAAAGACCACTCAACATTCGGTTAAGTGGTCTTCGAAAACATTCCTTAAGGCCTGTATCTAACTAGCCTTATGTACTATTTGCCGTTCAACTTAAGCGCTGAGAAAGTCACACTGTTGTAGTCGCCATTCTTTTTATCGATAGCGAAATCGCCAGTACCGCCACAACCTGGGCCCCATACAGGGTGAGAATCGCTTACACTACATTGGCCGTATGCGCCCGCTTTGTAATAGAAATCATCTTCAGCATAACCCGTTGGTGAATCAAGTTCATCGATGCCCTTACTCAGGTCGATTTCATACTTAACCGTATCGTGACGTTCTGTTTCAAACGTTAGGTACATCATGGTGCCTTTCACTTCCACTTTGTAGCTAAACTCTTCACCAAGAGCAATACCCGCTTCACCCGGTTCCGCTGGGTTTTCCCAAGTGTTACCCCACACAGGGTAAGCGATGTCGGCACGGTTAGGATCTTTTTTCTCTAGGTTACGCTCATAGTTCCAAAATACTGAACCCATTTCTTGGTCAGGAAACTTCTTATAGAAGATCTTTAGTGGTTCATTACCATGCCCGTAACCAGTTCCAGCTTTGATTAGCTCATTATGTTTTTTAGCGTGAATCTGACCAACAACCACCGAGTGAGCTGGGTACTTTTCTGGGTACTTAGCGTTAATCGCAACGTGATTCACTTTTAGTGTCGCTTCTAGTGTGCCGCCAACCGCACTGTACTCGCTTGCTGATGGATGGCTAGACAATGCCCATTGGTTACCTTTGTCAGCAGTATCGATAGAGAAGTCAGCACCACGTGGCATCTGGCGTAACTCAGAACGCGCGTTTTTCGAGTTTTTCGTCGTAATCGCTTGGTTCTGCACTTCAAATACAAGGTTGCCGTCTTTATCAAGATGGAAGAAATCACTGTGTGAGTAGCTCATCATAGCGACCCCTTCTATTTCATCAACGCGACCATCTTCATTAATATCTGAAGGTATGGTTATTTTCCAATTATGCATATCGAATTTATCGGCAGGTACGGGGTAAGACACACCATTATTTGCAAACGACACAATAGGTACTGCTGATAGCAAAGCTACAGCAAGCATATTTTTTTTGAACATCCAAATTATCCTTAATAACAAACGAGTATTTGTAGACCCATTAATATTAAACTAGGCAGTACTACCCTAATCTGTAATAACAGGTTTATTTTTTATTGAATAAGCTAACTTGTAGAAATGGGCTTCGCTTTCACCATTCTTAAATTGGTTATAAACGCCAGCCTTATAATAACTCACCATATCCTTCCAATAGCTAATGTCGTGATTAACTACAGTGCTGTCGTTATGGTTGATGATTAACCTTTGGTTACCTACATAAATATCAAATTTGTCCGAGCCTTTTTGAGCTATCGGGCCAAGCGGTAACTTTATATAAGCTTTCTTACATTCCGCTGAGCCTTTATTTCCGCTCTTGGAGCTGCAGTTAACCGCATTATTTTTTATGATTGCCCAATACCAATCGGTCTTACCGCTTCTATTAGCATCATAAACCACGCGAACCAACGGGTGAGGTATATATCCTTCGCCATGGGAACTCTGTTTGCCATCGTAATACGTACCCTTGTTATGCACTTGCAAGTACGTCATTTCATCTCGTTTCTTTTCGCTATTCTGAACCGAATCACGAGGGTTAATAGGCATGAACTCAGCGCTTAAATGGTGGTATTTACTGGGTTCATCAATTTTGAAGTTGTCGTTAACGCGGAGCTCACTGCGGTTTTTATAGCCCGCCATTTTAAAGACTAATGCTTGAGTCGGTTCATCAAGATAAAAATGTTCAAAGACCACCCCATCGAATTCACCTTTACTCGCATAGTCCTTTTTATTCCCGGGCTTCCCCTTAGGGTCAGACATTTGCAGCTTAGAAACTTTCAAAATCTCTTTGAATTGAGAGGAATTAGCAGGGACTCCTAAATCGGACGCATACGCTCCTAACGAAAGTGAAGTAGCTGCGGCTAAGCATATTAAGTTTTTCATTTTTCTTTCTCGACCAACCATTTGTTAAACGTACAGACCATGGAACCAACAAACTAACCAATGAAATAAAAGCAGTTTAATTCAAGTCATCCAGATCATATTGTTACGACCATCGATAAAACATTTGTATTATTTTATCACATGGCTTTTGTATTTCTTGGACAAGTGGGGAAATTGAGAGACCAGTCATTATTGAGATTAAACACAGTATTAAAAGTGGGATATTCATAACACTTTGCTATATGACGAGTTAAAAAAGTTAAACTTGTTAACTACAGCGCCATATTTTAACAATTGAGAGTGTTTTTTGTTCGAATTATAGAAATTTTCGTGACTCACAACTGAATTAACAAACTAGTCAATACTACATTTATTCGCATTGAGTACCAGCTCACGGTTTTTCATAAACTTAACATATAAGATTATTGTATGAGTTATTGGGTGGCTCACTAGGAATACCCTACCTTTACTTAATCTTAAATCTAAAAATACGAGAGTAATGATGAAAAAAATGAATATGGTTGCTATCGCAGTGGCAACAACTTTATTTGCAGGAATGGCATCAGCGACAACACTTGATTACCGCTATGAGTATCGTGCAGCGACTGATTATACAAAAACCAATGGCGATGAAGCTCATGTCGACGCTCGCCACCAGCACCGTGTAAAACTAGGCCACAGCTTTAAGCTATCTGATAAGTGGAAGCACTCAACAGGTCTTGAAGTTAAATTCCATACTGACGACTCTTACTACGATGAAGATTCGGGTAGCGTAAAAAATGCCAACAGCCGAAGTTTCTACAATGGCAACTGGTACATTTACGGCATGGAAGTCGAAAATACTGCAACTTATAAGGTCGATAACAACTGGTACCTACAAGTTGGTATGCCAATCGCTTGGGACTGGGATGAGCCGAACTACAACGACGGCGACTGGAAGATGAAGAAGGTTACGTTCAAGCCTCAGTTCCGTGTTGGCTATAAAGCAGACATGGGCCTAACAACCGCAATTCGTTACCGTCATGAATATGCTGATTTCCGTAACCACACACAATTTGGTGACAAAGACTCTGAAACTGGTGAACGTTTAGAATCAGCTCAAAAGTCTAAAGTCACACTAACGGGTTCTTACAAAGTAGAATCTCTGCCGAAGCTTGGCCTTTCTTACGAAGCAAACTATGTAAAATCTTTAGATAACGTACTTCTTTATAATAGTGATGACTGGGAATGGGATGCTGGCTTAAAGGTAAACTACAAGTTCGGTTCTTGGAAACCTTTTGCTGAGATCTGGTCGTCTGATATCAGTTCATCTTCAAAAGATCGTGAAGCTAAATACCGTGTTGGTATTGCTTACTCATTCTAATAAAAATAGTCAAAATATAGAATAGCCCTCTCCTCTTGTAACTTATTTGGGCATATTTTAATTACTTTACTTTAAATAATAGGATGTTCTAATCAGAATTAGCTTCATCCTAATAAATATTTAACGACTATTTATTATCTATTTCTTATGTGATTTACATATGGATTTAATATCATAAAGAGAATATTTTATGCAAATTTCTAAAGTCGCTACAGCTGTCGCTCTTTCGACAGGTTTATTATTCGGTTGTAACAGTGATGGTTTACCTATTCCGACGGATGGTTCTACCGATCCTGGAGTACCAACTTCCGCATTACTAGATGGTTATTGGGAGTTTTCTGATACCACAGTATTCTCAGCAGCCTATTCATCATCGAGTAGTGCTGACTTGCCCAACGTATATCGCTTCTCTGCAGATGGTGAAACACTTTATTACTACACTGACAATTCAGCAGATACCACACTTGGTGAATACGAACGATTTGAAACCACTTATGAAGAGACAATTGAAGATGAAACTTCAGGTCAAGTTGCGTTCACGCTATTCAATGATGACGGTTCAGTCAGCACGACATCAGTAGACGGTAACTACGCTGTATCAAATGGTGGTATTGCCATCACCGATACTAACGTCCCTCTATCAGGTACTGACCATCGTGATGATACTAATGTGACCGATGCCGCAGAAGAAGCTGATGGTGAGCCTGCTGCTGTAACTGATAATTTTGATACTTATGAAGTTGGATTACAAATTGACGTAGCGAACACGGACTACACAGCTTTAAATGTTGATGGCAGTACGAACATTGCAAACATTTCTAATGCCGTTGCTAGTTCTGGTGAGAACTCTTTGTTCTTGCACGACAACTCAACTGAAAGTAAACCTATTGTATCTCGTACATTTGTAGATGGCATAGCTGAGAGTGGGTTACTCTCAACCTCGGTCTATGTTCCAAGTGATACAAATAAATCGACTTATCTATACCTAGGAACATCTGAGGATGCTTCAACTGATGCTAGATTCGCTGACCTATATTTCGGTTCTAGTAAATTAACATTCAGAGGTCAGAATGGAGACAAGATTAATTTAGCGTCGTACTCTAGAGATACTTGGGTTGATGTTGATATGGCGTGGTCACCAAATGACGATGACACCTATGGTGTAACTGTCACTATTGATGGTGTTGAGTGGCCAGCTCTTCTAACAGCGAATGCTATTCCAGGCGCTCCAACATTGTTTGCAATGTATGTGGGTGACAACGGCAGTTTAGGTACTTCTTCTTACTTCGATAACTTAGATTCAAAACTTTTTGAAGCTCAAGTTGAAGAACCAGATCCGAGCGAAGTAACAGACAACTTCGATTCTTATACTGTAGGTACGCAGATCGATGTGGCTAACCCTGCGTACCAGACAAAAGGTGTTGATGGGGTTTTAAATACAGCAGTGATCAGTAGTGACTTTGCCAAATCGGGTTCTAACTCTTTACGCATTGAAGATGGTGCGGACTCAACCACTGATAATAACAAAGCTATCGTCGGCCGCGACTTTGCTAATGGCGCAGCAGAAACTGGCTCTGTTTCTACATCTGTATACATCCCTAGCGATGGCTATGTAAAAGCATCATACATTTTCTTAGGTTCTAATAACGATGCATCATCTAGTGGTCGCTTCACTGAAGTTGTATTTACATCTAGTATGATTAAATTCCGCAACGAAACAGGCAGCCAAGTTGACCTTGCGTCATACTCAAAAGACACATGGGTAGATGTGACCATTTCATGGGTAGATACAGACATTACCGTCAATGTTGATGGAACAGACTACACTGGGTTAAAAGCTGAAAGTGCAGGTGGTTCCCCGACCGCTATTGCACTATACACTGGTGACAATGGTTCAAAAGGGACATACACCTACTTCGACAACCTAGATTCAGACCTATTCTAGTTCTCACTAGAAAGTCTGTTTGACTTAATTGCTAGATAAAACAAATCCCTATCAACGCATTTGATAGGGATTTTTTATTGCTAGCTCAAGAATAAAAAGCAGACTGGCGATTAATTTAAGCTCTCTGACTCAGCGGAACTTTACTTCAGCGTGAATAAGCACCGATTCTGCTAGTAAAGAATACCCCCTTGCCTCTCTAATTATTTAACCCTCTCAAAAGCCCTGTATCTATCATAGATAAACAAAAACCCTCAGCTCTACACTCCACCCACAAATTATTATTCAACATCACCGTACCATACAATCAAGGTATTTACGGCCTGTAAGCAACTAACCCTCAAGCGCATCCCCTTGATCACTAGATTCGTTTAACCATCGACTTGAACCCGCCTGAGTATTTCATGAAGCATTGGCGCTAATAGAATAATGGCTAACCCTGCCCTTCTAGTTATGAAAGAGTTGAAACACTATTTATTGCTGTTGCTAGGAGTCTTGCTAAACAACCCAAAAGTGGAGGTTTCAAAAACAGAACGGGAGTAATCAGCCAAGTTAACGCTTATTAGAAGACCACGTACAACAATACGTTCGTGTATAGACGTTGCATTGGTACATACCTTGAGAACGAAGTCGAAGTTTCTAGCTATGGCGATTCCAAAATAATATTGGCATTGTACAGCTTTGAATGAGAGACAATATGACCTGTTATCAGCTGAGATTAATCATGACTGAGGTTAATGGTGATCGGCGATGGGGGGAGGATAGTGACTGAAACTCATAACGACTGAAGTTAATACTGAATGAGTTTACTAAGACTGTTCTAAATTCAGTGTAACTGATAACTATCCCCTTCTTTTACTAAATTGAATCATACTCTTTGCCTAAACAGCAGGCACAAAAAAGCCTCCAAACCCTGAGGCTAGAGGCTATTGCGATAGCTTTAATATTAAGTGTTATTCGACCAGATTACTTTTTGTATTGATCGTGCGATACGTCTAGTTGGTAGAAAGTCGCTTGTGAGTAATCATCTAGGTCGCCGCTGATGTTTTGGTTGTAAACACCGGCCTTGAAGTACATGTACTTGCCGCCTGCATCGTAGCCACTGTTGCTCATATCAACCACTTGTACAACGTCGTCTTTGCCTTCACGCATTAGCGTAACCGTCATCGTGTTGCCTTTAACATCAATACGGTAGCTGAACACTTCGCCAAGTGCGATACCATCGTCACCCACTTCAGCCGTCATGTCGCCCACTAGAGGGTAGAAGTCCTCTTTAGTTGCATCTTGGCTTTCGTGTGCGAAGTAAACCGCACCCGTTGCTTGGTTTGGCAGTTTACGGTAGTACAAACGAATTGGTTCATCGTTTTGATCGTGAATCTGACCAATGATAAAGCGGCCTACTTCGTTCGCATTACCTGTCGTTGTTGCGTGATCGATTTTCAACGTTGCTTCTAAAACGCCATCAATACCAGCAGCAGCTTCTAAGTCAGACTCAGGTGCGCTTGAGAATACCCAGTTGTTCTTGTTAACACCTTTAGTGCTAATAGACTGGTCACCACGGCGCATCATTTCGCGAAGCTCTGTACGCGCATACTTAGTATTTTTAGAGGTACGAACACCTTTCACGTAAGACTTGAAGACTAGACCACCATCGTCAGCTGTGTAGAAGATCTCTGGGTGTTGGTAACCGTTTGCAAGGTTCCACTCAGAAACATCATCAGGCTTACCGTTTTTGTCATGGTCGAATGGTTGAGATAGGTACCAATGCGTCATGTCAAAGTTTTCGCTTGGCGCGTTACCTGCAACTGGTGTCGCTGGCAGGCCTGTTGGAACTGGCAGTGCACTGCGTGTGTCACATTCAACTGAGGTCTCACAAGGGTAAACCGCTGCTACACCAAAGTTACCTGAACGAAGATCTTTGCGCGCATCTTTACGTGCTTTTTCCACTGCTTTCATTTCAGCGATCATTGCCGCTTCTGCAGCTACTACGTCTGAAGTGATGATATGGCTAGCAGGACAAGCGTTAATGTTACAGTTAACCGCAGCTAACCCGGTCACACTGTTCCAACCATTTTTGGTGTTACCGTGACCAACGTATCTTACGTAGCGCGCTTGCACTGCTGGCTCGAATTGGAAACGCTCTAGGCCGATCGCTTTACCTGAGCTCAGTTGGTTTTCAAGTACGGTTGTCCAGTTTTCGCCATCGACACTTACTTGAATATCAAATTTAGACTGGCGCTCGTTACCTTTGCTGAAAGATGCTTGAACCGCATCAAATTCTTGTACTGAACCATAGTCTAGTGTTGCCCACTCACCGTCACCCGCAGATGACCAACGTGTTGTTAGGTCTTGGTCAATGAGACGATCAGGTCCGTTACCATCATGGCTACTAGCGGCAACAGCAACTGGCGTCAGAAGCGCTTCACCAGTTTCTTTGTTATTTGGGAAATCAACAGTCGGTGTGCTCGTGCTCGCACAACCAACTGCAAGTAAAATAGAAGAAGCGAGTAAGGTTTTTAGAGTAATTTGTTTCATATCTAATCCATTATTATAATACAAAGACAGCGTTCGTAAGTGAAAGATAAATTGGCAAACACGAGCTATAAGGCGTTTTCTCTCTCAGTATTTGCGATAACACAAAAATATTACGTAATCTTATAATACAAATAAAACACTTCGTTGAATAAATGAGACTGGGAACACTTTTCGCTTTTTCCATACTTTAACTGGATCACACTTCCTATTGATAAAAGACAACATATGAAAATTTCGAATGCGAAATGGGCTATCAAGGGCGAAAAATCCGAGCGGTAATGGTGAGAATGTGCATCACTCGAGCAGAGTATTTATCGTTCAGAACATCTCATTCACCAGTGTCGCAGCAGTTAAAAAAAGACCACATTGTTAGGAATCAATATGGTCTTTAAAGCAGTCATTGTTGTTACTCAAACGTTAGCTAATTCAATAATGTTCAGCTCTAAGAGAACTAAAGCTCACATCAAACACTTCACCCGCATAGTCGCTATCAGGCTTAAATTGTGGGTAGATGCCCGCTTTGAAATAGAAAGCGATGTCTGTCGATGTCCAATCTGACGTCAACGAGACCGTGTCCCCATTTTTATCTGTGTAATGTTGTCCCCAAGGGATTAAATGAGAAACGGTGTTGGTTCCATCTAAATCATGAGTCGCCAAGTAGATACCTTCTTGATTGGCTCGAATCGTATATCGCCACTCTTCACTTGCCGAATAAGTCCCTAACTCGACACTGAACGGGTCACAATGATCACAGTCTTGGTTGTTGCGCTCAAAATCAGAGTTCAGTATCACTCTTACTGGCTTACTCTCGCCTTCCCATAACAGTTTCACCAATGCTTGATTGATCTTCCAACCATGGATTTGTCCAAGTACCACTTTTGGATCTTGATTGCTGATGTTCGGGTAATCTTCAACTCGCAAGGTGGCGGTGAGCTGATGGTTAGTTTTATTGGTTCGTGTGTCGTTCAAATACCAACTTGTGTCTTCATCGCTGGTGCTGCAGTCCGGTTGAGTACTGCTTTGATACAACTCCCTTAACTCAGAGCGAATATAGTTAGAGTTTTGTGTACTAGTGCCATAACCCATATCCGCTCTAAAGTGCATTCTTCCTTCATCGGTATTGAAATAAGAAAGACCAATATCGCTGTCGTAGACATCACTGTCGTTGGCGAGAAGGTCTTTGCTCGATTCACAGCGCTCAGGTTCTAGTTCAGCAGCACTGTCACCGCCACTTCCATACCAAGTGTCTTTGCTCGCAGGAATCGTCAACTTCCAATCGTTAATGTCCCAATCGTTTGAGCCGTTGGCCTGTGTGGTGGTGTATCGCAGTACCTGAAAGTGAGCCGTGGCTTCACCATTTTCAAATTGATTATAGATACCCGCTTTAAAGTAACTCAGTAGGTGCTGCCAGTAGGTGATGTCTTCGTCGACTTTAACTTCATCGTTCACTTTGATCGCAAGGGTGTTTTCATAAACAGAAAGATCAAACTTGGTGAAGCTATCGAGATCCGCCTCTCCCAAATCGTAGCGATTATATGAAGTGGCATAACAATCTGAAGAGTCAGCGGCACTGCTACAGTCAATGGCATTGTTTTTCATGACTGCCCAGTAGTGACCTGTGAGCCCATCTCGCTCTTGCTCCCAAACTACACGCAATAGTGGATGAGGGATATAACCCGTACCACTCTCGTCCGTGCCTTTGTTGTGGATCTGTAGCACGGTCACTTCATCATGATCAGCGGGAGAACTCGCCATGGCATGCTCAATATCAGGCAAACTTATTTCCGCATGCAGACTGCGCCTTACGCCCGCTTCGTTGATATCGAAGTTTTCTCCCTCACGAACTTCAGAGCGCATCTTGTAGTTCGTCATTTTGAAGATAAGATTTTCCGTCTCTTCATCAGCATAAAAATAATCACTGACATAACCATCGAAGTTACCATCTTTGACTTCAGAGGTTTTATTGCCCTCCTCTCCATTAGGATCAGAGACCTGAAGATCTGAGCTGGAAAGAATGTTTTGATACTTGGTAATATCATAGGGAGCAACAACACCAGCGGGCATTCCTGGGTTATTGGTATCGGAAGGATCACTGCTGTCACTGGAGCTGCTTCCACCGCAGCCATACGTAAGCGAAGCGAGTACTACGACGAAGATTGGCTTGTTCACATTTATCTCACTTATCCATAAGAATAGAGTGATAATGTATATTTGTACTATTTTATGTCAATTATCTATTTATCAGAATGTGAGATGCGGCAAATGAAGTGGGATGAATGAGTATTGCGTAGAGTTAGATTCAAGAAAAACGCAGAAAGGCCACTCTAAACTCGCAAGCTATTGAGTGGCTCTCAGATCAACAACTAAACTTAGTATGTTGATTTTTAAATATAAATATTAGAAAAGTTAAACCTTAAAGCTGCTCATCAAGTCACTAACGCTGCCGTTAAGTGTTTTGATTTCTGCTGATTCAATCAACTGATCTTGGCTTAGCTTATTAAGCTCCTCAACAAAGCTTTCAATCTTATGCATGTTCTTAGCAATGCTCTGAATAAGGGCGTTCTGCTCAACAGACGAACCCGAAATATCGTTATTAAAACGACTTACCGTTTCCATCTGTTCCGTTAGCTTGGCCAACATATTTACCGCTTGAACCACTTGGGCACGCGTCATTTCACAGTTACTTTTGGTCAACTCAATCGATTTAACCAAACCATCTGATTTAGACTGCAAGCCAGACAGCGCTTCATCAATTTCAGAAGTACTGATTTGAGTTCGGTTGGCTAACGCACGGACTTCATCAGCAACCACCGCGAAACCTCGGCCATGCTCACCCGCTCTCGCCGCTTCAATTGACGCATTCAATGCCAGCAAATTAGTTTGTTCCGCAATTCCTCCAATCACAGACACGATAGACTGGATGCTCTGCGTTTCATTCGCCATTGAGCGAATATCATCAGAGGTGGTGCAGACTTGCTTCTCAAGATCACTGATATAGGTTTCCGTCACTATGTTAATTTGTTTCGTCTCATCACTGAACACAGCGGCCTCTCTTGCTGCTTCTGCCGCCGACTGAGAACTCTTCTCGACTTCGTTTGATGCTTCAGATAAGCCGTTAATTGCAGAGACCACTTGAACCGTTTCATCAGTGTGAACTTTCAGTACATCGCTGGTTTCTTTACAACCTTCACGAATACTCAGTACCTTAGTATCGAGATCCGAGTTCTTAAATTTGACGTCCTTAACCATCTCTTGCAGACCAATGATGAACAAGTTGATGTCTTTGGCGATATGCCCTAAGTCATCATTCCCCTTCTCAACAAGCCTTTGAGTCAGGTCTCCGTTACCTTGAGATAGATCGTGGACGATTTTTCTCAGTGACACGATTGGGCGGTAGAAGCGATTCAGCAGTAAAATCATCAATATCACCGAGCCAAGCACACATGCCACGATAAGGATACGCGCACTCGACATCACGCCATTCAACTGATTGAGCGCGAGTTCAGGATCGATACTAGAGATCATGTACCATTCTTTCTGGCTGCCAATATCCACTTTCTTGGCCATCAAAATTCTCTGGTTGCCATCAATCACACCCTCAATGAATTGGTCAGGCTGTTCAATGGCACTATTGAGTCTCATCTGAGTATCTGCAGAAGATATATTGCTTTGCGGAAGTACGTTTTCGACTGTTGAAGCGACCACCATCCCTTTCTCGTCGATAATAATGCCTTTGGCTTCGTAGATACTGTCCAGCTGTTTAAGCTGAGTTTCCAAATCGTCAAAACGTATGTCGGCCATGATGACACGATCTTGGTATGAGTACGTCACACCAATCATAGGCACTTGAGTACTCTTAGTGAAAAACAGATCACTAAAAGATAAGCCTGATTTCAATTTGGCTTGTTGATACCAAGGTCGAGTGGTTGGATTGTACTTTTCTTTTATTCCAACACCGTTAGGGAAAGACTCTGAAGGGCGAGAGGTATAAGAACGGCCGTCGTCAAAACCCACTACAATCTTGTCAATGCCACCGAGCTTTGCAGCATAATGCATGAGTGCTTCATTCGGCACTTGGTATGGGGATGTCATGAACTCTTGTGCAACAGAGGTAACGGTATCGATGGTGCGCTGAACGGTACTTTCTATTTGATTGATTTCTATCGTAAGCGAGTGATCAATCTCGTTATAAATCGTTTGGTTTACCTGTTCAGTGGCCAAGTTAAGCGTAAACCAGTTCGTAAATGCCAAAGCACTAGAACTGACGATCGCTACCATTAAAATCAATTTTCCTTTAAACCCTAGAGACAATTTTGAATTCATAAAACTCATCATCCATATCAACCTATGTCTATTATTTTCATCCGAATGAAATGGTTATTTTTTGCATTTTCGAAGATACGGGAAGTGAAACCTGTTCATGCCGATCCATCGTCACAACCATCATTTTAATTAATATTGTATGCTTAATTGACCAACCATTCTGTGAGCGATCTTGATATATTAAAACTGGCTAAAATCGCGCTGTGACATAGGTATCATTTATGAGTTTGGATTTTGTTCGAAGTTAAACATTGACGCATAACGCATTCAAATAGATCGAATTTTAGATAATTAGCTCATCATTTCTCCGATAACACTTTTTCGGAAACTCTTCTTCTTCTCCTCACCCAGTAGAGTAAAAAAATGAGTCTTAACTCACACTTCTACCAACTAACCATTCACTAAAGGCATTCAATCTTAAAATTTATTTGTAATACAATAAGCCTTAAGTTATGGTGTATTTGAATCATAACTTAAGTTCTTTCTGGATGCTTTTGTTCAATTCAAAGTGATAATTGAAGCAGCCGCTTTAAGGTCATTGAACGCGTTTAACGTAGAAACTGTCGGGGGATCTCGTTATTCGTTTTTTCACTTACTATTGCTCATTTGTTTTTCCAGACGGCTCGTCCGAACATGCCCATACAGTCACCAGCTGTGTGGGCTTTTTTTTACTTTCTTTTCAGGACCGATATACGAGCAGTGTTAAGCCATCACCAACAATCATGTAAGTGTGCTGGTTTTAAGTTTACGAAGAAAAGTAAATGAACGAGTGGGCGCTAGAAGGTTTTGAATTTACCGTTAGAAATAGATATAGAAAAAATAGGAATTGAGGCAGTAACAGAGTTTTGATTAGGTGTAGCTGAGGAAATTGAAGTAGAAGGTTTTAACGAGGGAACAAAGGTTGGATATGGCAGATAAAAACGAACCTCGCTCAGGTATCGCCATCTAAAAGACAGGCAATACCCTAGCGAGGTCGTACGTCGATTACTTCTCTAGTTTAGCGAAGTAGTCGAAGATTACTGGTACGTCGTTGTTACCCATGCCTGCATCAACAGCAGCTTGTAGGCTTGTTGCAGTACCTTGAGCGATTAGAGACTCAGTACCTAGCTCTTCACAAAGAGCAAGGAAGTAACCAAGGTCTTTGTTTGCGTTAGCAACAGAGAAACCTAGCTTCTCTTCGCCGTCTACTGCGTAGAACTTACAGAATTGCATGAACGGAGAGTTAGATGGACCTGCAGACATGATGTCAAACAGTTGTTGGCCATCAACACCAGCGCGTTGAGCAACAGCGAAAGCTTGAGACATAGTCGCAACAGTTGTCATACCCATGAAGTTGTTTACAAGCTTAGTCACGTGACCAGAACCTAGAGCGCCTAGGTGGAATACGTTTTCGCCTTGCTCTTCAAGAACAGGTTTAACTTTGTTGAAAGTTTCCATGTCGCCAGCAGCCATGATGTTCAGAAGACCATCTTTAGCGTGTGCAGGAGTACGACCTAGAGGTGCGTCGATCATGCCCGCGCCTTTTTCAGCAAGAGCTGCGCCGATTTGCTTAGTAGAAGCAGGGATAGAAGTACCGAAGTCTACTAGTACTGCGCCTTCTTTGATGCCCGCTAGAACGCCATCTTCGCCGTAAACGATTTTTTCAACAACAGCAGAAGTTGTAAGACAAAACTGAACGATATCACTTGCAGCAGCTAGTTCTTTAGCAGAAGTGAATGCAGTTGCGTTGCCGCGATCTGTAACGCGAGCAACAGCTTCAGCGCTTAGATCCATTACGTTTACGTGGTAGCCGCGCTTTTGCAGGTTTTCAACCATGTTGCCGCCCATAAGACCTAGGCCAATGAAACCGATTACAGGTTTAGTCATGTTCAAACTCCAAATATAGTATTGTATGATTATATGCTCATTATAATAACTACGTCTTTCTCGTTACGCAATAGTTTTAGGGCATTGATTTAATGGTTAGACGTAAGTTGTGACGGGGGTTCACTTTACGAGAAAATATGGGTCACGCTTTGTACTTACAGGAACTATTTGCCACTTTAAAAACCGTCTATTGATGAAATAACATACGTTAAATGTCATACGATTAGTAAGCACAAGCTACGCCATTACCTATGTATAGTTCACGACTCCCCTACTCAGCCAGTGATTAGACCGTTCACGCAGAAGTAAGTCATATCAGTTTTTACGAAAAGGTGTTGGCGCCCTATTCTTTTAACAGAGCGATAAATGCTGGTCTCGTATACGACTCCAGCACCTTTCATTAAGCATAGTAGCTGAGTACATACCCAGCCTTTGTGTGTATCAGCTTCCAGGTTCAGCCCTTAAGCCACTGACTTGGTATCGAGAAGCGATTGATTCTGGTTCATTTAGTTTTCTTTCAACCTGATGGGCTTCCCAACGTTGCCAACTTATCCAACTTACTAACTAGCCAAACAAAAAAACTCCGAGCTTTCACTCGGAGTTTTTAGTATCTAGCTTCTGTTGCTTCAGCGAATTACAGTTCGATTGAAACCGTTTCACCATCAACATTTAGCATTAGCGTGTTGCCTTCAAGCTTGTGAGACACTTCAACTTGCTCGCCTTCGTTCTTATTAGGAACAAGAAGCGTCAGGATGTTGTGCTCTTTCGATGGCTTGAATTCCACTTCAACGTGACGGTGGATTTCAAGATCTTTGAACTCGTATGGGTCAACTTCGCCAAAACCTTCAACGTTCTTAACTGACGTGATGTTATCAGCAGACTCGTTGATGAAGTTTACGTCTAGGTGCGCAACTTCGCCACGGATAGTGAAAGACTTGTCTGCCACTTCGTTTGCGAAAGTTGTGTGCATTAGCCAAGTCATGTCTTTCTCTTCAGAAAGCGTTGCCTTGTCTTGCATTACGAATACTTTACCTTGAACAAACCAGACCTTACGCTTGTAAGATTCAATTTCAGGAACGAAGTACTTGTAAGACGCTGTTGCATCACCTTCAACCATCTTCACATCAGATTCAGTGTCGAAATCAGAGATGTTGCCGCCCGCTTCGATACAGAAGCGATCTTGGTGGTTTTCGTAGCCTGTATTCTTGTTCTCGCCATACTGACCTTTACCGCCAAATAGTGGAAGGTTCTTAGAGAACGTTTGACGACGCCATTTAGTGTGCATATCAACACCGAAACCACCGTAGTAGCCAGTAATTGACGCTAGCGTTTCACCGAATGCATGCAACGTGAATGCGTTTTGGTCACCGTGAGAGTGGCTGATTGAGCCAAACGGAGAACATTTGAATACCATGTGAATATGGTTATCACGCTCAGTCATCTTGTTGTGGAATGCAGCCCAACCCGTGATTGGGAATACTTTCAACAGTGGATCGTTCGATGGTGCTTTCTCTTCAGGAGCATCCCAAAGGAAGTTAAAGCGAAGATCGTCGTAGCCGAAGTCCCACCAACCGAAGTTGTAGAATTTGGTGTGTGCTTCAGTATCACGGCCTTTCAGTTGGTTGTAGTACCAAACATACTCAGGCTTCTGGTTAACACCTGCGTAATGCTTGATGTTGTAAGCCAGTTTTAGACCCGGGAAATCACCGATTGAAGACTGGTCACAGAAGCTCGCGCGCTTAGAGTGAACAGGCATGCAGTAAAGCGGGAAATCACCTGTGTTTTCGTAGAATGTTTTGTTAAACATGTCTACACCACAGTATGCTTTCAATAGGTCGAATGCTTCGCCTAGGAATGCAGTTTGTGTGTTCCAGTAGTCCGGACCTTCAGCCCAACCGCCGTCTACACCGCCCCATGGTGGGTAATGTACTGCGTAATATTCTAGAGCGTATGCAATGTACTCGCCTGCTTTCGGGTGATCGTGGTAAAGCGCGATACACGTTGGAATGATAGCAGAAGAGATAGAACGAACACCGTGGCTGTTCAGTGGGTTGTTCAATAGATCAACCGTCACTTTCAGGTGGTGCATAATTTCGTCTAGACGCTCAATCAAAGCATCTTGAACTTGCTGACGTTCTTCATCTGTGAAGTAGCCGTGTAGCCAGTCGTAACCCCAAGCCATAGCCGCGATAACACGGAAAGCCGCTTCATCGTTATAGCCACGAGAAGTCACGCCTTCTGGATCGTACGTAGACAGTTTTAGAGTCCAAGCTTTTGCTTTAGCAATTAGCGCTTCGTCTTCTTTCACAACACCAGCAATTGCTAGGTTACGTGTCGCGTTCAGTGCCATTTGGCAATCAACGTACATTTGACGCCAGTAAGGACGCCATAGAGAAGCTTTACCTACCGTCTCAGCTGGGTACGCTTGAGGCTCTTCGAAAGGAGCAGTCTCAAGGAACTTAACTGTCGAGTTGTTGTAGAAGTCATCAAACATGCAGTGAGCTTCATCAGCTTTCACTTTCGCTTTGAATTCTTCTAACTGATCTGCTTGAACAAGAAGGCGTGGACGCGCCTCGCTCAAGTTGTCTAGGAATGATAGGTCGAAGTCACGTTTCTGTACTTCGATAGGGAGTAGGTCTACAAGATTACCTGCTGAAGTATCATTCTCCAGCTTCATCTTCCTGATTGCATCAAGAGATTTTTGGTCGCTCATTCTAACTCACTTATTTTTCAAGTTGATTGAAAGGAATTAGTAATAATATACGTCTTATTGTAGGACAATTGAATCTATTTCGGTTCGATTGAACCATTTTGTACAGTTTTCGTGATTTAGGTCAGATATCTTCCACCTGACGGTTTTTCCGTTTCGCAGAGCAAAAAAAATGCGACGCCCTTTCGAGTCGTCGCATTCTATTATAATCGTTTTCTATGTATTAGCTTTCGGTTACTGCTTTCGCTTGCTTGCCGCCGTCATCGACCGCTTTAACCAATAGCACACCAACACCACCAACTATCACACCACATAAGATGAAGACTAAGCGCCCCCACATTGGGTTAGTAAGTAGAGCCATTAGCATGATACCGACACCCGCTACCGCAATCAGTTTACCAAGCATTTCACGTTGTTTGTTATCCAGTACTTTCTGTTCTGCTGACTCCGCAACTAATGGAGTAGATAGGTTACCGAAGAACTTATCAACGTCTGCTTGACGCTTCTCAGTTAATGGCTTGTAGAACAGAGTTGATAGGATGAAGAAACCACCAGTCAGCGTAATGTGAGCAATCAGACCGATAGCTACCTTAACATCAGACCATTCACGGCTTGTTAGCTCTTCCAGACCGAAGATTGAAGACACCATTTCAGCGTTAACAACGAAACCTACGTAGTAAGAAACAAAACCACCAACCACTAGCGTACCCCAACCAGCCCAGTCCGGAGTCTTCTTAATAAAGAAGCCAAGGAATGCAGGAATTGTCATTGGGAAGCCGATAAGTGCGCCTACATACATCATGGTATCGAACAGGCTCAAACCTTTAAGCGAGTTGATGAACTGTGCAATAAGGATGATAGCGATACCAAACACGGCAGAAGTAATCTTAGAAACCGTTACTAGTTCTTTTTCGCTAGCCGCACCCTTACGAACGATTGGTTCATAGAAGTTCTTAACAAAGATACCTGAGTTACGGTTTAGGCCAGAATCCATTGAAGACATTGTCGCTGCAAACATCGCCGCAACTAGAAGGCCAACCATACCTGCTGGCATGTACTCTTGTACGAAGTATAGGTAGGCAAAGTCACCCGCTTTCTTACCTGCATCTGGGTAAGCTGCCGCTAGGTCGACACCTTGACCTGCAATGTACCAAGAAGGCATGAACCAGATAAATACACCACAAAGCATTAGCACACACGCTAGTAGCGCCGCTTTCTTCGCGTTCTTTGAGTCTTTAGCCGCTAGGTAACGGTAAGAGTTAAGCATGTTGTTAGTAATAGAGAACTGCTTCACGAAGATGAAGAATGCCCAAATGCTGAAGATGCTTAAGTAGTTAATGTTGTTACCAGAAAGGAAAGACCCGCCTTCCGCTACTGGGAAGTTATTCACGATTTCACCAACACCGCCACCTTGAACAACAGCAACAACAGCACATGTCACGGTTACTGCCATGATGATAACCATTTGCATAAAGTCAGATGCGATTACCGCCCATGAGCCACCCGTTACAGACATTGCCAATACAACCAAACCGGTAATCCAGATAGTTGCTGTCATGTCGAAACCGAAGATACCAGATGCGATGATTGCTAGTGCGTTTAACCATACACCGGCAGAAACAACACTGTTTGGCATTGAAGACCAAGTGAAGACTTGTTCGTTAGTCGCACCGAAACGCATACGAATTGCTTCGATTACCGTTACTACACGTAGTTGACGGAACTTTGGAGCAAAGTATGCGAAGTTCATGAAGTAACCAAATGCGTTAGCTACGAAGATGACCGCGACTGCAAAACCATCGTTATACGCTTTACCTGCCGCACCGGTGAATGTCCATGCACTAAACTGGGTCATAAAGGCGGTTGCACCAACCATCCACCACAACATGTTACCGCCCCCGCGGAAGTAGTCACTGGTGGTACTTGTAAATGTTCTAAACATCCAACCTATCGCAATCAAGAATAGGAAATAAATGCCGACAATAATCGTGTTGAGTTCCATCGTGTATCCTTTGTCCGTTGTATTTTGTTACGAGGACTATAGGAAATCTCAAACTTTATTTGTAGTACAATAATCCAAATAAGTGATGGCGATCTTATTTTGATTGATTAAGTTAATTATATATATGACATAGGATGGAATATGGCCAATCCATTAAGGAAATTACTGGTATTTGAGGTGAAAACTCAAAAAACCAAGACCAAAGAACATCACACCCATTAAAATCAAAGACTTATAAAAAAGTGAGACTTTGCACACTTATTAACAAATACAACCAAACACATATAAATATAAAATCCTCAAAAATAATAAAAGCCAAATCAGAGCGAAATTACCCTCATTTATCACACAATAAACCAGTGTTTTTTATCTATTGAGAGTGGACAATTTCATTAGAATTCAACTTAAATTAATCCATATTGAAGCGGCATATCCTGTTCAAACGATGGCGGATTAAAAATATACAAAAATGAAAAATCATGGATGGCGCATAATTATTTGGGGGGGAGCTCGAGTGTCTAAAAACGAATATCGAGCGTAATATTATTTTTATTTTGATGGTAAAGAGGACGATCGCTAGGCGTACACAAGAAGGAATTAACTTAAGAAAGGGTTAAGCGGGGGTGAACCAAAACAGTGCCACACATGGTGCAACACGCTTTCTAAAAACAAAAAAGGCATGCACTTGGCATACCTTTTTGACTGGTTCAAATGAAGTTGAAAACCGTGTTTAGTTTGCAGTGGCTAAACGGTGGTTAGCATCTTGCAAGTGAGCCGCTGACATTGTACGAGCTTTTTCACTGTCGCCAGCCATAATCGCTTCATAGATTCTACGGTGTTCATTGATACATGTGCTGCCCTCTTCAGAAGAGTGCACGATGAAGTTAACGAACATGGTCGTCAGAATATTGCCAAATGGCAGGTAGAAATCGTTACCTGTCGCATTAAAGATCAAGCTATGGAAACGAGTATCGATGTCTGTCCAACGTTCTTGGTCAAACACTTCTGCGTCATCCACTTCAACCATCTTCTGGAAGATCTCTGAAAGCTCGATACGTTGCTCAGCAGTCGCAAATTTTGCAGCTAATGCACACGCTTCAGGTTCAATCGCACGGCGAAGGCCTAAAAACTGAGAACAGAATTGGTCTATGTCGGTTAGACCATCCATCCATTCAATCAGTTGAGGATCAAGAAAGTTCCAGTATGCGCGATCTACTACACGAGTACCGATTTTCGGGCGGGACTCTAACAGACCTTTAGAAGTCAGTAGTTTAACGGCTTCACGAAGTGCCGTACGGCTGATACCAAACTGTTCACACAGCGCCATTTCACCAGGAATAATAGAACCTTGTGGCAGTTCACCAGACAAGATTCCACGAGCGATTTCACGCGCTACTTGCACGTGCAGGCTGCGCTTCGAGCCCGAGATTGAATTAAAAGTGCTAACCATAAGTTCACTTATTTTATATGTTATGTTTATGTATTATTTAAGGATCACTATAACAGGATTTCAACCTAGCGCCAATTGAGTTAAATAGCAACGAGTCGTGCTCTATTAATTTACTCAATGAATCAAACGCTTATAAATCATCTGATTCCACACAGCTAGAAATATTATGTTACACCATTCATAAATCCGTCATCAAAACGCATCGGTTCTGTCATCCTCGATTTCTATACTCCCTTCCCAAGACATCACTCAATTGGACTGAAATAATGAAACCGACAAAAACAAATCTCACGCTTAAGAGCGCTATTACTGCTGCGCTGATTTTTTCTGGTTCTGCATTAGCAATGGATACACGATACGAAGATCGCTCTGGCAACTTGGTTGCTGATGTTCCTCAAGATGAATCACAATGGGTTGACCCAAACACGCTAATTTTTGCTTATACGCCAGTTGAAGATCCTGCAGTATACGCTGATGTGTGGAGCGAGTTTTTGAGCCACCTTGAAAAAACAACGGAAAAGACGGTTCGTTTCTTCCCTGTTCAAAATAACGCAGCTCAAATTGAAGCAATGCGTTCAGGTCGTCTACATATTGCAGGTTTCAACACAGGTTCTACACCACTAGCGGTTAACTGTGCAGGCTTTGCCCCATTCACAATGATGGCTGCAGAAGATGGCTCTTTCGGTTACGAAATGGAAATCATCACTTACCCTGGTTCTGGCATTGAGAAAGTGGAAGACCTAAAAGATAAGAACCTAGCGTTCACATCACAAACGTCTAACTCTGGCTTCAAAGCACCTTCTGCGATTTTGGACGCTGAATACCAACTTCAACCTGATCGAGATTTCAAACCAGCATTCTCTGGCGCACACGACAACTCTATTTTGGGTGTGGCGCACAAAGATTACGATGCTGCAGCCGTCGCTAACTCAGTATTAAACCGCATGGTTTCACGCGATGTTGTGAAAGAAGACCAAATCAAGAGCATCTACAAGTCTCAAACCTTCCCGACTACCGCTTACGGCACAGCGCACAACCTGACGCCAGAGCTGCAAGAGAAGATTCAAAAAGCGTTCTTCACTTTCGATTGGGAAGGCACAAAGCTTCAAGAAGAATTTGAACGTAACGGCGAAGCGCAGTTCGTTCCTATTACTTACAAAGAGCACTGGGAAGTGATCCGTACTATCGATACGGCAAACAAAGTCTCTTATACGTGTAGCTAAGTTCAACCGAACTAAAAAGCCAATCACACACCGATAAAACTAACTGCAGGTGTAATCGCCTGCAGTTATTCACCACTCTTTCCGGTTTACTTTCCATGCCTGTCTCAGGCGAGCTCTTAGTACACCGCTCTTATAGGAATTCTATGTCTACTCTTACCCTTAAAGGGCTTACCAAGCACTACTCCAGTTCTGATAAAGCCCTTACCAACGTTAGCTTGTCGGTCAATGCCGGTGAAGTGGTTGGTTTAATTGGTCCATCTGGTGCGGGTAAATCAACGCTTATCCGTTGTATTAATCGGCTCACCGAACCCACCAGCGGCGAAGTGATCTTTTCCAATACCAATCTAGAAACGCTGTCTAAGCGACAACTGAGACAATCACGCCGTGAAATCGGGATGATTTTCCAAGAGTACGCGCTGATTGAGCGTTTGACGGTGATGGAAAACGTACTTTCAGGACGTTTGGGTTACGTGAATTTCTGGCAAAGCTTTACTCGTCGTTTCCCGGAGTCGGATATCCAAGCCGCTTATGCGCTACTCGACCGTGTTGGATTGTTAGAACACGCTAATAAAAGAGCCGATGCTCTGTCGGGTGGTCAGCGTCAACGTGTTGGTATTGCACGTGCATTTGCTCAGAAACCGAAATTATTATTGATTGATGAGCCAACAGCGGCACTTGATCCACGTACTGCGCGCCAAATCATGCGACTGATCAGTGAGATTTGTTCAGAGCAACAGCTCCCTGCCATCATCAATATTCACGATGTTCAATTAGCAAAGCAGTTTGTTGACCGTGTTGTCGGCTTGAATGCAGGTTGTGTCGTATTTGATGACAAACCAAACCTGCTCACTGAAGATGTTTTAACGCAAATCTACGGTGAAGAAGACTGGAGTCAACAAGCAGAAGAAGAGGCCGATGACCTCATCATCACAAGCCCTCGCCTGTCTGAGGCAACAATATGACTCAACCATATCCAAATCAAGTTCAGCAGCATTTAAAGTCAGGAAAACAGAATTCCAAACAATACCCAACACAGTGGACAAAGCCGCCACTGATTTCTAGCCCATGGCTACGCTGGAGCTTAATCATCATGGTCGCGGTTTACTTGTACCTTGCGACTCAATCGGTACACGTCAACTGGGCTCGAATTTACGAAGGCAGCGAACGCGGCTGGCAGTTCATTTTGGCTTTCATGAACCCAGATTTTGGTGGCCGTTGGAACAACATCTCGCAAGGTTTGATTGAGAGCTTAACCATGACGCTCACATCGACCGTGGCGGGTGTCCTTCTTTCTATACCATTCGGATTAGGCGCAGCCAAAAACCTTGCTCCGACTCCTGTTTACCTATTCTGTCGTGCGTTCATTTCAATCGCTCGTAGCTTACAAGAGATCATCGTTGCGATTCTGTGTGTCGCACTGTTTGGCTTTGGTACCTTTGCAGGTTTTGTCACGCTAACCTTCGCGACCATTGGCTTTCTAGCAAAACTGTTTGCTGATGAGATTGAAGCCATTGACCCTGCACCACTCACTGCAATGCGCGCGACTGGCGCAAGCTGGCTACAACAGGTGAATTACGCCATTCAAGCACAGGTGATGCCGCGCTTTATTGGCCTTTCGATGTACCGACTCGACATCAACTTCCGTGAGTCTGCCGTGATTGGCATTGTTGGCGCAGGTGGTATCGGCGCAACGTTAAACACAGCTATGGACCGTTACGAATACAGCGCAGCAGCCGCTATTCTATTGATTATTATCGTGATTGTGATGTTGTGTGAATACCTATCAACCATCATCCGTAAGCATGTGCAGTAAGGAACGACCAATGAGCACGCTAAATGAAACACCGACAAGCGCCATCAATCGTACCCAATGGCAGCGTTACGACAGTAAACAGAGCCTAATGCTTTGGCTGGGCTGGCTTTGCTTTGTTGCTTTGACAGTATTCGCATGGCAAGTCATGAACAAGGATACGATTTGGTACTTTGTGACTGACTCACCGAATCAATTTGCTGATATCTCTTCACGTATGTGGCCACCAAGATGGAGCTACTTGGAGTCTCTTTGGAGCCCGTTGTGGGACACCATTAACATCGCGACACTTGGCACACTGTTAGGGATCGTACTCGCGTTTCCAGTTGCGTTCTTAGCTGCACGTAATACAACGCCAAGCATGACGTTTATCAGACCTATCGCGCTGTTCATCATCGCGGCAAGTCGCTCAATCAACTCGTTAATTTGGGCGTTGTTGTTAGTAGCAATCATCGGCCCAGGTTTGTTGGCTGGTATCATTGCGATTGCGCTACGTTCGATTGGTTTTGTAGCGAAGTTAATGTATGAAGCGATTGAAGAAGTGAACGCAACACAGATGTCAGCAATCCAATCGACCGGAGCTTCTCCGCTGCAGGTATTGAACTACGGCATTCTTCCGCAAGTGATGCCAAGTTTCATCGGCACGAGCTTGTTCCGTTGGGACATCAATATTCGTGAGTCTACAGTTTTAGGTTTGGTGGGCGCAGGCGGTATCGGCTTAAAACTGCAAGAGTCGATGGCAATGCTGGCATGGCCTCAAGTGACGGTGATTTTCTGTGCGATTCTAGTGACGGTCATCTTCTCCGAATGGTTGGCAGCGAAAGCAAGAAAAGCCCTTATCTAAATAATAAAAACAACGTCAAATAGACGGCTAGCTAGTAATAAGATCAAAGCCTACTCACTGAGTAGGCTTTTTGTTTGTAAAGACTTTACAGGCAAATTCGTGCTTAGAAGCGCACTTCATTAACGACAGTCCCTACCCCTTCAATGGTGACACTCACTTGGTCTTTATCGGATAAAGCAAACGTTCTGCCCGGTGTGCCCATAAAAATAAGGTCACCTGGTTTGAGGGAAAAATAGTGGCTCAAATAGCTGACAACTTTTCGAGGCTTGTGAATCATGAACGAGGTATTTTCTTGTTGAACCACTTTGCCGTTAACACGAGTGGTCAACTCAACATTGTTATAATCAATGCCACGCACAATTGTGTTGCCAACCGGGCCAAAGCCATCGGAAGCTTTCGCTCGGAGCCATTGTAAATCGGCGCCTTGCCAACTTCTTTCCGTAATATCGTTGCCCACTGTGACACCAAAGATCGCTTGCTCGGCTTCTTCTTCACTGGCTTGGCTGAGCTCTCTACCAATCACAACCACCAGCTCGCCTTCAAAATGAACATTTCTTGCTTTTTCTGGCACTTGAATCACTTCGCCCGTGAGAGTCAAAGAGGAAGGAAGTTTAAGAAACATCGGCGGTGGTGCATCGGCAGGTGAGGCTAAATGGCTAGCGAAGTTCATTCCGACAGCGAAGACTTTCTCTGGTTTTGTTGGCAGTAACACCTCAACCGACTCTAACGGGATCGAATTTTTTGCTACCGAATATTCGCCAAAGATATCGCCGCTGATCGGTAACACAACGTCATTGTCTAGCTTTCCATAGCTGACTTTGTCTTGGTATTGATAACGGACAAAATGCTCACTGCTCACCTCAACACTGTTATTGTCTGCCGCCAATGCGACGCCAGATATCGTAACTATTGCCAATAACCACTTCATCCTTGAATCCCTTCAATTTAAATCCCAAATTATACTTTAGCCCACTCTGTAGGATACGAAGAAAAAGGGAAGCTCCGTTGCCCCATCCTCTCTCCCACTTCTTTTAAAAGCAGCAAGCATAAAAAAACCGAGCAACTCGCAGTGAGTTACTCGGTTTAACTTATTCCCGATGTATTCAGTCGTTGTTGGTATCAACGAACGATTTTGCAATCACAACTGAATTCAATGTGATGCTTCGTTCCCGCAAAGCACCACATCAACACAAGCCATCGTTAAATAACTTGCGTGTCAATCATTTACAGTTGAGCAAATGATCCTTCCCACGAGTATGTCTCACCAGCAAACTCAACAGTGTGAGTTGCTTGCTGCGTGTCTTCAGCTTGGTTTGAAATACCGTAGTGGTAAGTGTTACCAGAAGTAGTCTGAATGCGAACAACAGTCCCGACACTGTTATGGCCCACAACAGATACTGATTTAACTAGACCACGAGCGCCTACAGAGGCTTCGATAGACTCGTTAAAGTAACCATGCGTTTCTAGTACAGAAGCAAACACGTGGTTTTGACCAGACTGACGTAAGATGAACGCAGGCTCACTCTTAAGGTTGAAGTCTGGATCGTTAGCACCAGTGCGAGCAAAAATCACTTCGCTGCCCGCATTCGCGCTAGTTACTAGGCTGTAGTAGCTGCTGTCATGTAGCCAGCTTACTAAAGAACCTTCTTCGTTTACTTTGCCTGAAGCCACGTTCCATAGATGTTGGTAACCGTTATCTTCACCTAGCGGCTTAAGCGTTTTTTCCATGTTGTAATCAAAGTCAGTACGGATGATCTGGCCAGAGTGGTGAACGGGTAGGTCGTACTGGTGCTCAGCGTCAGCTTCGATGCGGTACACATCAATCACTAGCGGTTTTTCGAACTCAGGAAGTTCAGCAAGAATCACGCTGCGTTGCATGTCTACGCCAGTGTAGTACTCAGAAATAGTGCCGCTCATGCCTTGTAGAGACTGGTCGTCTGCTACGAAGAAATGCTTCTGACCAAACTTAGACTCAGCCAGTGCTGTGTTGAAATTGTTCTGCGTTTTCTGATCAACCGTTACTGTGTTGTGAGCAACCGTCTGCTTACAGTAAGACTTGTTCTCTGGGATGTAACGACCACCAAACTTAGGCTCAACGTTTACCCAACGACCGAAGCCGTAATCGTGCAGCACTTCGTGGCCACGGTTGAATACGCTTAGGTGCAAGCCATCGTAGTGACCGTGGTCTAGCGCAGAGTGGTACTGGTGGTCGCTGCCGTGCTGACCAAACCAGATCAACGCCATTGTGTCGTCGTCTTGCTCATCACGGTGACGAAGGATGCTTACGCCGCCTTTTTCGCCTTCAGGGCCGTCCGTTACAAACAGGCTACCCCAGTTGAATGCTTTGATGTCGTCGGCTGCATCAACCGCGTCAGACAATGTTTTACCTGAAGCATGAACCCAAACGTTTTGTTGGTGATCAGCCATGCCAAGCAGAGTTTCTGTTTGCTCGTAACGGTGGTAACACACAGACGTAGCCATGATAACGCCTTCATCGTTGATAGAGATTGTCTTCGATGAATCGTTCAGAGCTGGCAATGTACCGTCTGGGAATGCTGTTTTGAATACAGAGTACGACGTTGTCTTGATCACTGAGTCGTTGAATTCATAGATACCAACTTCAGGCTGACGACGTTCAATCGCTTCTGCGAACAGGTAGATTGGACGTAGCGAGAAACGGTGGTAGTAAGGACCTTCCATGTAGTAGCCGTCTGGCGAGAACAGTTGGTCAAGTTGTGCTAAGAAACCGCCGCTTACTTTGTCTAGTTTCAGGCCATAAAGCGCCTTGTCTACTGACTCTTGATCGTTGATTGCGTAACCACAGATACCTACCGCTGCCACTGCCCATAAGCCGTGGTTGTGTACGATATCGAAGTCGTGTGCGTAAGTCACAACGAACATTTCGATCATTTGCTTAAGAAGATCGTCTTCGATCAGACGCTTTTGCTCTTCAGAGATGGTGTGGTAAATACAGCTGTACGCACAAGAAGCGTAAAGCATCCACATGTTCTCGTTCAACGTTTGGTGGAACAGCTTACCCGGAGGGTTAGAATCACGGCTAACGTTGCTTTCAAGTGTTGGGTACACCGTCGCGTATGCTGTTAGCATATCAACGATGTAATCACGGTACTTTGTTTCCTCAGTGATAAGGAACAAACGGCCCGCTAGATCCATATGGATATAGTTTTGCTTGTGACGGTTGTGCTCGTAACCGCCGCCTTCACCGTGACCTGGTACTTCAATGCCAACTTCCGCCATGTAAGCGTCAGTTTGTTTAATGTCGCGAGTCAGTGCGTTACCTAAAAGGCTATCCTTGCCAAGTTCTTTACGAAGCTCTGCTGCTTCATCAAAGTTAAGTAAAAGTGGTTGATAGCTCATTATTATTTCCCCTGCTCTGCTAATTCTGGGTTTAAAGTTGTTTCTACTGAGTAGAAGCCTGTCCAGCTGTATACTTTGCCGTTCAGCTCTACTTTGTGTTCAGTACTGCCAGTCGCGCCAAGTTGGTTGCTGATCATCACGGTCACGTTTGATTTCTCTGTGGTGATCTCAACTACCGAACCGATATTCGTGTGAGCCACTACCTTGATGTCTTTCACAACACCACGTGCATTAACTGATTGCTCGAACTCTTCGTTGAAGTAACCGTGAGTTTCAACAACAGAAGCAAACAATGTTGTTTCGCCTTTGCTACGTAGAATGAACGCAGGCTCAGAACGTAGGTTGAAGCTTGGGTCGTTAGCGCCAGTGCGAGTAAAGATAACTTCAGCATTGTCGTTAGACGTTGCACCTAGCCACGTGTAGTAGGTGTTGTTCTGTAGCCAGCTTACCAGTGCTGTGCCCTTCACTTCACCGCTTGCCACGTTCCAAAGGTGTTGGTAACCGAAGTCTTCACCTAGCGTGTTCAGCTCTTTGTTTGCTTGGTATTCAAAGTTAGTACGAACAATCTGACCTTGATATTGGTGTGAGTAGTCGTATTGATGCTCGCCTTCGCCGCCTTTCTCAGAATCTAAACGGTAAAGATCTAATAGTAGCGGAGATTCTAATTCTTCAAGGTTTAGCATGAACACGCTGCGTTGCATGTCAAAACCTTCGTAATGATCGTTAGCAAATGCGCTCATGCCATTGATTTGCTCGTCTTCTACTTTGAAGAAGTGTGGCAAGCCGTGTACTGCATCCGCGCGCTCAACGTCAAAGTTGTTCTGACATTTTTCATCAATCGTTACTGCGTTATGTGCAATTGTTTGACGAGCGTAAGATTTGTTTTCGTCTAGGTAACGGCCGCCGAATTTAGGCTCGACGTTCACCCAACGACAGAAGCCGTATTCACGCAGTACTTCTTGACCACGGTTGAAGAAAGAAATACCCAGCGTATCAAAGTTGCCGTGACCCATACCGTGTTGGCCGTAGTTCATAACAAGTTGAGAAACGTCGCCTTTCTTATCCTGCATACGGATAAAGCCTTGTGCGCCGTTGTGACCTTGAGGGCCTTCGTTCAATTCAACACTTGGCCAGAAAGGCATGCCGATTTCTTTCTCAGCAGAAGCTGCTTCGTAGGCTTTAGATAGCTCAAGACCACATGGGTGCATCCAAACTGCGTCTTGAATCTTCGCCATACCAAGAATGTTTTGATCTACGTCGTTTTCAGAAGAGTAATGCTTGCTGTAAACACTTACTGCAACCTGAACACCCATGTCTGTGATACCCATAGTACGAGAAGCATCATTCAGAGCCGGGAACTCACCGTTCGGGTAAGCCGTCGCAAGCATCGCTTGTACTGTGTTACCAATCACGCCGCCTTTGTAGTTGTAAATATCCACTTCAGGCATATGACGGTGAATTACTTCAGCGAACACACACGTTGGACGAATCGCATAACGGTGGTAGTAAGGACCTTCCATGTAGTAACCAGAAGGTGCAAACAGCTGAGAAACTTGCGCTAGAAAGCCGCCAGTGTCGTTACGGTCAATCCCGTACACTGACATCTCAAGGTACTCACGCTTGCCAAGAGCAAGACCACAAATACCGACAGCCGCTACTGCCCAAATACCATGATTGTGAATTCGGTCGAAGTCGTGTGCGTATTTAACCGTGAACATTTCTAACATCGGTTCAAAAATGCGAGACTCAATATTGTCGCGTTGTTCTTGTGTCAGGGTTGAAGCAACACAAGAGTAAGCTAAGCTTGAGAACATTAACCAGCAGTGTTCGTTCAGGATTTGGTGGAACAAACGACCTGTAGGGTTAGTGTTTTTCTGTACGTGGTAATCAAACGTTAGGTATTTGTCTGCGTACTCTTCTAGTAATTCTGTAACAAAGTCAGCGTACTTTTGCTCTTTAGTGATCAAGAACATGCGACCAGCTAGATTCATGTACGTGTAATTTTGCTTATGGCGGTTATGTTCGTAACCCCCGGCTTCACCATGACCTGGGACATCAATAGGTAAACGCATGAATGCTTCTAGATCTTTCGCGTTCGCTGCAATGGTTTTGCCCATTAAGCTAGAACGGCCCACTTCAAGATGAAGCTGCTCGATTTCTGCTTCAGTCAACAATACTGGTTTAGTCGTCATATTCTTTGTCACCCTCAATAAAGAGTTTATCTGCTTAAACTTTGATTAAATTTTCAAACTCCATATAAAGTAATACAATATGAGCTTTAATTATACCTATTCGTCGCTAAATGATGAGTAGAGTCACACAATTAGCCATAAGTCATTGATGTAGCTGACTAATGGTAAATATTGACCATTTATTAAGTTGTTGATTTATTTACGCTATATAAAGTATCGCTTGATCAATATCACACAAATTTAGATATATTGTATTACAATTAAACTCATTCCCTTATGATGGATGCAAGTTAAGTAACACTTAAAAGATTTAAACAGATTAGGAGATACACAATGAACTCTTTCTTTATCCTAGATGAAAACCCATGGGAAGAACTTGGTGGCGGCATTAAGCGTAAAATCGTTGCTTACACTGACGATCTAATGGCAGTACACCTATGTTTTGACAAGGGCGCGATTGGCCACCCTCATACTCACGAAATCCATGACCAAATCGGTTACGTAGTTCGTGGCAGCTTCGAAGCTGAGATTGAAGGCGAAAAGAGAGTCCTTAAAGAAGGCGATGCTTACTTCGCTCGTAAACACATGATGCACGGTGCTGTTGCACTAGAGCAAGACAGCATCCTTCTTGATATCTTCAACCCTGCGCGTGAAGATTTCCTAAAATAATAACTAGCGCAACCTCAGTTGCTAAGGTAAGCATATGAAATCATTAAACATCGCGGTCATTGGCGAGTGCATGGTTGAGCTACAAAAGAAACAAGACGGGCTTAAGCAAAGTTTCGGTGGCGATACACTAAATACTGCACTTTACTTGTCTCGCTTAACAAAAGAGCAAGATATCAACACGAGCTACGTAACAGCACTAGGCACTGACCCATTCAGTACCGACATGTTAGAAAAGTGGCAAGCGGAAGGTATCGACACTAGCTTAATTGCTCAGCTTGATCACAAACAACCAGGGCTTTACTACATCGAGACCGATGAAACTGGTGAACGCAGTTTCCACTACTGGCGTAATGATGCTGCAGCAAAGTTCATGTTTGACCAGGAAGACACGCCTGCTCTACTTGATAAGTTATTCTCTTTTGATGCGGTTTACCTAAGTGGTATTACGCTTGCTATCTTGACAGAGAATGGACGCACGCAGCTATTCAACTTCTTAGACAAATTTAAAGCGCAAGGCGGCCAAGTATTCTTCGACAATAACTTCCGTCCAAAACTTTGGGAAAGCCAACAAGAAGCGATCTCTTGGTACTTGAAGATGCTTAAGTACACAGACACGGCTCTACTGACGTTCGATGACGAGCAAGAGTTGTATGGCGACGAAAGCATTGAACAGTGTATTGCACGTACGTCTGAATCTGGTGTGAAAGAGATCATCATTAAACGTGGTGCTAAAGACTGCCTAGTGGTTGAGAGCCAAAGCGCTCAGTACGTTGCTCCAAACCCAGTAGACAACATTGTTGATACTACAGCGGCTGGCGACTCGTTCAGCGCGGGCTTCCTAGCTAAGCGCTTAAGCGGTGGCAATGCACGTGATGCAGCGTTAGCTGGTCATATTGTGGCAGGGACTGTGATTCAGCATCCAGGTGCTATCATTCCTCTAGAAGCGACGCCTGATCTGTCTCTATAATTACGCACTTTAACTATTAATCAAGGGTTTGCTTAGTTGAAAGCAAGCCCACATTTAACGTGAGAAAGAATTCATGACTACATTAAATGAACAACTAGCAAACCTAAAAGTAATTCCTGTAATCGCTATCAACCGTGCTGAAGACGCTATCCCTCTAGGTAAAGCACTTGTTGAAAACGGCATGCCATGTGCAGAAATCACGCTACGTACAGAATGTGCAATCGAAGCGATTCGCATCATGCGTAAAGAATTTCCAGACATGCTAATCGGTTCAGGTACTGTACTGACTAACGAGCAAGTTGACGCATCTATCGAAGCTGGCGTTGATTTCATCGTAAGCCCAGGTTTCAACCCGCGCACTGTTCAATACTGTATCGATAAGGGTGTTGCAATCGTACCGGGTGTTAACAACCCAAGCCTAGTTGAGCAAGCAATGGAAATGGGCCTTCGCACGTTGAAGTTCTTCCCTGCTGAGCCTTCTGGCGGTACTGGCATGCTTAAAGCACTAACAGCGGTTTACCCTGTTAAATTTATGCCTACTGGTGGCGTAAGCTTGAAGAATGTTGATGAATACCTATCGATCCCTTCTGTACTTGCGTGTGGCGGTACTTGGATGGTTCCAACTAACCTTATCGACGAAGGTAAGTGGGACGAGCTAGGCAAGCTGGTTCGTGACGCAGTTGATCACGTTAACGCTTAATCTATTTTAGATTTAGTGATGAAGCCTCACCTCGGTGGGGCTTTTTGTTATCTGGCGTTTATTGCGCTGACTAACCGTAAAACACGCTCAATCAACGTTCTGTTTCCCCACACCTTATCGCCTTTCTCTCTATGGGTTCGCACAGCTCCGCGACTAAGACAGGCAATAACAAGTAATGTAAGCTTTCAATCGACTTCAGCACGCATCTAACGAAGCGTTACTGGTGCCCCCTGTCGCCTATCCAGCTTCTTATCCAGCCCCTTATCCAGCAATGTTCCTTTTCGATACGTCATCAAGCATCTCTCATCGCATGCACTGAAGACCACAATAGACAAAGTGAGCCGAAAGTGTGTCCCGCCCGTCCAGTTTAACGCCTACTCAGTGACAAAAATTCCAAATACGCGCCTCTAAAGCACAAAAAATGAACAAATGGCATAGAAAGGCTTCATAGCCGCAGATAAACAGAAAATAGCGAAGTGAAAACAATGAGCTACACTTGAAATCTCAATACAAAAGTTTTCAGTATAGGGTTCCAAATTAACGTGAATGTCGTCGCACAACACACCAATTTGTAGCACATTTGTTACGGTTATAATTAAAATCTTATAGATACGGCAAAGTAAGTGCTTTTGTTTATATTGTAATACATATAAACATTTAAACCTCAATTTATTTTAAATCTCAAACAAAATACACGCACATTTAAATTCAATAAAAACAAATACTTACATTACAACACATTAGAGTCCGAAAAATCAATGCGACCTAGATCATACTAAAGACATATTGTAGTACAAATAAACCTTGGGACGCGTTAATCTAAGCCCAGTTAATTATGATATTTAAAAGGCTGAAAAGATGACTATTGATACTTTTGTTGTTCTCGCCTACTTCTTCTTTTTAATCGCGATTGGTTGGATGTTCCGTAAGTTCACCACCTCTACAAGTGATTACTTCAGAGGGGGCGGCAAAATGTTGTGGTGGATGGTTGGTGCAACTGCCTTCATGACACAATTTTCAGCATGGACGTTTACAGGTGCCGCAGGACGCGCGTTCAATGACGGTTTCGTTATTGTAATCCTATTCTTAGCCAATGCTTTTGGCTACTTCATGAACTATATGTACTTCGCTCCAAAGTTCCGCCAACTTCGTGTGGTAACGGCGATCGAAGCTATTCGTCAGCGCTTTGGTAAAACGTCTGAACAGTTCTTCACATGGGCAGGTATGCCTGACAGCCTTATCTCTGCAGGTATCTGGCTAAACGGTCTAGCTATCTTTGTAGCTGCGGTATTCAACATCCCAATGGAAGCGACCATTGTGGTAACGGGTATGGTTCTAGTATTGATGGCAGTAACGGGCGGCTCTTGGGCGGTTGTTGCTTCTGACTTCATGCAAATGCTTGTAATCATGGCCGTGACAATCACTTGTGCGGTAGCAGCTTACTTCCACGGTGGCGGCTTAACTAACATCGTTGCTAACTTCGACGGCGACTTCATGTTAGGTAACAACCTAAACTACATGAGCATCTTCATCCTTTGGGTTGTATTCATCTTCGTGAAGCAGTTCGGTGTAATGAACAACAGCATCAACGCTTACCGTTACCTATGTGCAAAAGACAGTGAAAACGCACGTAAAGCGGCAGGCCTAGCATGTATCCTTATGGTTGTTGGTCCACTAATTTGGTTCCTACCACCTTGGTACGTTAGTGCATTCATGCCTGAGTTCGCTGAGCAATACACATCAATGGGCGACAAAGCCGGTGATGCTGCTTACCTAGCATTCGTACAAAACGTAATGCCAGCAGGTATGGTTGGTCTTCTTATGTCAGCAATGTTCGCTGCAACGATGTCTTCTATGGATTCAGGTTTGAACCGTAACGCTGGTATCTTTGTAATGAACTTCTACAGCCCGATTCTTCGTCAAAATGCGACTCAGAAAGAGCTGGTTATTGTAAGTAAGCTAACGACTATCATGATGGGTATTATCATCATCGCGATTGGTCTATTCATTAACTCTCTGCGTCACTTAAGCTTGTTCGATATCGTAATGAACGTAGGTGCGTTGATTGGCTTCCCAATGCTTATCCCTGTACTACTAGGTATGTGGATTCGTAAGACACCTGACTGGGCTGGTTGGTCTACTCTAGTGGTTGGTGGTTTCGTTTCTTACATCTTCGGTATCTCTCTGCAAGCAGAAGACATCGAGAACCTATTTGGTCTAGAAACAGCGCTTACAGGCCGTGAATGGAGCGACCTGAAAGTCGGTCTTAGCTTAGCTGCTCACGTAGTGTTCACAGGTGGTTACTTCATCATGACTTCTCGCTTCTACAAAGGCCTATCGCCAGAGCGTGAGAAAGAAGTTGACCAACTATTCACTAACTGGAACACGCCGCTTGTAGCGGAAGGTGAAGAGCAACAAAACCTAGATACTAAACAGCGTTCAATGCTTGGTAAGCTTATCAGCACAGCAGGTTTCGGTATCCTAGCAATGGCTCTGATTCCAAACGAACCAACAGGACGCTTGTTGTTCCTACTATGTGGTTCGATGGTACTAACCGTTGGTATCCTACTGGTTAACGCATCTAAAGCTCCGGCTAAGATGAACAACGAGTCAGTTGCTAAATAGCTAAATAAGCAGCTAACAAGTTAAACCAAAATGAAGCCCATGTTATTCGATAACATGGGCTTTTTGTTTGTCTTCGGTTTATCAAAACGGAATATGAAACGCATCTCGGTCAATGCTCATAAACCGTAGAAATACCTATCTCCTGCCCTCGTTTTATCTTCTTTTCCCACCTTTCCAATGGTTTGATCTCTTTCTCTGATTGTTTCTGTTACTTTGAATGACAACACAAACACAACAGACAATTACAATGAAAAAAACATCACTATTACTTGCTTCCATTGCTCTGGCACTTTCTGGTGTCGCACACGCTGACCAGCTAGAAGACATTCAAAAATCAGGCACGCTTCGTGTGGGCACCACTGGCGACTACAAGCCATTCTCTTACTTCGATGGTAAAAGCTACTCTGGCTACGATATCGATGTTGCACAGCACATCGCGGAGCAATTAGGCGTTGAATTGAAGATTGTTCGTACCACATGGAAAGATCTACTGGCTGATCTAGACGACGATAAGTACGACATCGCGATGGGCGGTATTACGCGTAAAATGCAGCGTCAGTTAAACGCGGAACAAACTCAAGGCTACATGACCTTTGGTAAGTGTTTCTTGGTTGCGAAAGGCACCGCAGAACAGTACGACAGCATTGAGAAAGTGAACCTCTCTTCTGTTCGTGTGGGCGTGAACATTGGCGGTACTAACGAGATCTTTGCCGACGCGAACTTGCAAAATGCAAGCTTCACACGTTACGAGAACAACCTCGACGTGCCGAAAGCAGTAGCAGAAGGCAAAGTTGATGTGATGGTGACAGAAACCCCTGAAGGTCTGTTCTATCAAGTGACTGACGAACGTCTTGAAGCGGCACGCTGCGAAACTCCGTTCACCAACAGTCAGTTCGGCTACCTGATTCCTAAAGGTGAACAACGTTTGTTGAACACGGTGAACTTCATTATGGATGAAATGAAATTGAAAGGTGTTGAAGAAGAGTTCCTGATTCACAACTCTCTTAAATAGTTCTCTAAAGTTTTAGATAAAAATAGGCCAGCATTGCTGGCCTCTTTCGTTATGGTTTAATGGTTCGCTTAACCGTGAGTTATCACATTTTGCTGTACTAGCGCATCTAGGATATCTGAAGGCATGGTGCCACTTAAGGTTAGCTGTGGCGCAAGGTCTTCAACCACAATCACCTGTTCCGTAGTACCTAAGCCATCCGGGTTGATCGTAAGCTCAATGTCATCCCCGTCCACTTTCGCGTCTATCTGTTGTAGCAACGCGGTCATGTCTGGAGATGTGTTTTTAAGCTCCGGCAACACTTCTCTCAAGTCAATACTGTCCCCTTCCGACAAATCAAAGTCGGTAATCGTATCTTCAACACCATCTTCTATGTTAAGCCATACGAACGAGTCCATACCATCGCCACCCGTCAGAATGTCTGAGCCTCCACCGCCAATCAGGGTGTCGTTACCGTCACCGCCAACCAGCGTATCGTCACCAGCTCCACCTACAAGTCGGTCATTGCCAGAGCCCGCTGTTAAGTCAGTCGCATTCGCACCAGCCAATAGCTGAATATCGTCAGTTTCCGAAGCCAGGTTAATATCAACCGCGTCAGACACGATGTTCAAATTCAGGTCAATCGAAGCCGATGTCGCCGTATCGTTGTTTGTCTCTTCAGAAACAGCCT
>NZ_JADDYK010000051.1:68558-80179 GCF_015163615.1 Vibrio sp. OPT18 | reverse complement strand
CCACTTTAAGCGTGTAGTTGCCCGGAGTTTGAGAAAGGCCTACTGCCTGCAAGCTATCGATCGCATCTGCCGTTGCCACCCAAACACCACCACCGAGATCAGTCACAGAACCAACGTCACTGGTGATTTGAGCACCTGCAGGTACATCACTGATGTGCAGCGTTAGCTCTTCTGTAATGTCCGTTAATGCCGCGATAATTCCAACCAAAGGAATACCACTCGCACTCACTGACTGGCTCGCAGTAATGTTTCTCACGTAGTTAGATGCAGGGTCAATCGATAACGTTGGCACGTTAGCCACTGGTGTCACCTGTATCGTAAACTCTTCTGGTGGTGTTTCGATGATAATGCCAGATGGATTACCACTATCCTGAGCTACCACTTGTAACTGAATACTGTTCGATGGGATATATTGCGTATTCACAAACACGCCAACAGGGTTGGTTGGTGTATTAATGATTGCATTGATATCCGCCGGTGTACCTTCCAGTATGATTGAGCTTGTGTCCTGCCCGCTAACAGTGACAGTGGTTGTTCCTGGCAGAGTTACCGATAAAGCACCAAAATCGACACTCAAGGTAACCGTCATGAAATCGTCGGCATGAACGCCTACATAGTCAGGGTCTGCTACGGTAATACCACTAATCAATTGCTCGACATCTTCGTCAATGACAGGCGTGACACCGTCACCATTAATAATTGGCGAATCATTAACACCTGTCACAGTTAAGCTCAAATCGCCGGTGTCTGTTAGGAAGTCATCAGCTCCATTGGTTTGCCCATCGTCTTGAACGGTATATGTAAAGCTGATATTTCCACTGGTCGCATCGTATTCATCGTTGGCATCAAAAACCCAATATGGGCCAGTAATCGACGGGGCATCTACACCACCACTGTTTTCAAAGTAGTCCAACTGCCCTTGACCCGAAGTGAGACTGACATCGGTTATTGTCAGGTTATCACCTTCAGGATCGCTTGATGCGGCAATCAAATCTTCAGCTTTAATTACGATTTGATCATCTTCAGCAATCGTGCCCAAGTCGATGTCCGTTGCCACTGGCTGATCATTCACTTCCGTTACCTTAATGGTAAAGGTCGTTTGATTGGTTTGAGCGGTATTCGGATCTCCAGCATCAATCAGACCGTTATTACCACCATCATCAACAGTGGCAGTGACTGTCGCAACACCTCCCTGATTTAGGTAATTCTCATCCGCACCCAATTCGAATCTGACACTACCTGTATCCAGAGCAGTATTTATATTGGCCAAAGTTCCAGTGAGAACAATGGCGCTGCCACTAGTTGGCGTAGAGGTAACACCCGTTGAAGAGGTATAGGTCAACGTACCTTGATCGACCGATAATGTTAGTGTGTAAATCGCGTTCGGATCATCATAAACGGCGTCTGGGTCCTCTATCTTAAAGCCCGATATATCACTCAATGCAATAGAGGTGTCTTCCGGCGTCTCTAAGTTTTCAATATTGACAAAGGTTGGTTGGTCATTGATCGGATCAACCACCAAGTCGACACTGAAAATGGTTTCCGCCCCTAAATACTCAGTGTTATCCGCATCTGTATCTACTGAGCGAACAGAAATAGACAACGGTGTATCAATACCAAGCGCATTACCTGTGTCTGAATTGTGCTCACCGGAGTTAAACACGATCTTATCGAGTGCTGTTGCATCTACGTCTAACGTCCATGTATCAGAAGCTGAATCGTAAATACCTAGTGTTGTTCCATCCGGATGCAAAATTGACGCGTCTTGTGGAACATTGCTGACCACAACACGGATGGTTTCTGGCGAGTTTTCAGTATAAGTCCCACTCCCCGATGCAGAAAATGCGTTATCCAGAATAGTCGTGTTGATTTCAATATCAATATTTTCGCCTTCTAAACCGACTACCGAATCAGTCGGATCCGTATCAATATCGTCCCCTACAGGAAGTACATGCACTTGGAAACTTGGCAGAGTACCTGCGTTAGTTGGTACACCGAGCAAAGATTCTTGCGTAAACACCTCAACACCAAACTCAAAAGTACCGCTGAAATCTTTCGGAGGCAGTACCGATATTTCGCTCAAATCGAATGAATTCGAGACACTTGAAGGCAATTGGACACTCCACACGCCTCCACCATTATTCTTAACCGTGAAGTCTGAGGAGTTATCTACCCTGAATTGGAAGCCATCAGGGACATCAGTAAACTTGATAGAGACAAACTCTTCCGAACCATCTAAATCCGTCAAAGCAATCGACACTGGACTTGAGCCAGCGAGTGAAATCTCTTGGTCTTCACTACCCGTTATTTCAATGACATCTGCGTTCGTTCCAGGACCAGTGATCGCAATATCATCCACCACAGGAACTACGTCAAAGCTAACCGACGTTGAGAAAAACTCGGGAGTTGCATCTTCCGTTGTTGTTGAGCCATCTTCGTTGAACGTCGCAGTGTCTATAATATTACCGCTCACAGTAACGCTAACGCTATCAACATCCATATCAGTTACATCATCGTAAGTCGGGAAGTTTTCTTTCGGTCTAAACAGAACACCAGACAAGGCTCCATTATCAATTTCCGTCTCAGTGAAAGATATTGATGTGCCTAAAGCCGTTCCAGTATCACTGTAAAATTCACCATTACTTGTGTCACTTAAGGTTAGAGTAATATCGGTGAAGCGCTCATTACCGCCTTCAACACCATTAACTTGGTCTGCAACCGAACCCGAGAAATCAAGCACAATATAGGTGTCTTCATACCCCACAGCTTCAGCCCCCGGTTGGCCATCGATATCAACGGGATCCAACGAGTCATCTAAAGAACCCGCGATATCGACAGAAATAGTTGGCGCTACGTCAGTTACTGCGGAGACTTTAATAATGGCGCTTGTATCAAGTACATTTTCATCACCAGAGATGAGGTCTTTGGTAATCACCGTAAATGGCAATTTAAAGTCCCCAGAATAATCTGCGGGTAAATTCAGCACCAAATCAGAGAAGTCTGGCGTTACACCTTGTACCAAAGTGGACTGATACACATATTCGCCGTTAACGAAGTCAATCTCACCACTACCACCGATGCTGATGTTAAGTGTTTGGGTAAGATCTGATGGGTCAAGAAACACGGTATCATCAATAACGATGGTAATTTCGTCGTTAAATACATCGCCACCACTGAAAGTAATGATACTTTCAAGCGCGTCACCAAGCATGAGCTGAGTATCTTCAATCGCGTCGATTGTCTGGTTCGGAGTTGCAGCGATATCAGCAGCAATTTCTCCTCCACCAACGATCTCTTCAGGGAAGGTCAAAATAACATTACCCTCTCTTGGAGCAATCGCAGAATTCTGGTCACCCAATTCGTCCCCCAAGTCTTCAACTTGAGTAAACACCGTCATCTTAATGCTGCTAGTGTTAGTCGAGATACCATCATCATATGGCGCTGTTAGATCTAAGCCTTCAGGTGCGCTAATCGTAAATGCATCTTCATCTGTGACTACCCAACGGCCATCCCCCTCATACACTGCACCAGTCACGAGCAGTTGACTCAACACATCTTCTGGTAACGCGCCATCAGACGTAGTAGTCAACTGAACCACGACCTCGTTAACGACTTCGTTGATAGGAAATACAGGAGAGACATCATCTTCTCTGTAACGGATAACGTACTCACCATCCAAGATCTCAATACCACCACCATCTACGGCTTGGTTATCACTATTGGTTGTGAATTTAATTACACCCGCAGCATCAGATGTAATTGATGTTAACTCACCACTACCGTCTTCATTGGAGAAAACGATAAAGTTATCGTCAACTCCATCTCCATCTCCATCTGGATCTTTAGGTTCCACAACAGGCACAACTTGTACTGTGATGGTGCCTGTAATTGCTGGATTAGCAACTACTCGGCCGCCCTCACCAACAATCGCATCGTCGGTGTACTCGAAATCTCTCTCCTCCATCTCAACGACGGTTGTCAGCGTAAAGTCGACGCTTGAGTTTTCTGGTGGTGTCATTTGGATAAAGTTGTTCGCCAAAGCAATCTGAGTAAATTGCTCCGGTGTCTGTGAGGTGTCTTTCGGTGTAATGATTAGGGTGCCGGCCGTGCTGGAATCGACCGTAACATCACCATTGACCACCGCGACTACATCCGTTGGAATGCCATTAATGGTAATTGAAGTGAAATGTTCGTCATCATCAATGTAATCATCACCTTGTGGATGCCAATCAATATTAATAGCGGTGTCTTCATCACCGGTTGTGGTGTTGCTATAGGTTGCAGAAGTGTCGATTCTAGGTTCAACCAACACTCGAACTTCTTGATCAAACGTTAAGGTGTGTCCATCGTTCTCGGTAACGACAATCTGCCCCTTGATATGAATATTTTCTGTCGACGAGTCAATCGGACGAATTCGGATACCAGAAGTAATACCTTCCTCTGTGATATTCGCTTCATAGATTGGTTTATCTAAATCAGGGTTTCCGTTAATGTCATCTTCATACCCAACGAAATTTAGGTCAATAACCGTACCATCTCCGTCTTCGATTACCACGCCCTCAGGGATACCTGATAGAATAACAGTTATCGATTCGGAACCATCGCCGACAAGAGGATCATCAGCCGGGTCATCTGGTTTTCTCTCACCAGACAACACCGTGAAATCTAGAACAGCGTAGTTATCTCCGCTTTGACTCTCTTGGATTGTGGTTTGTACCCCACTCACACCGCCATCTGTAAACTCTTCCCAATCGGTACCATTAGTGCCACCAAATGGCACATCAGCAACACCAATGACCTCAACGTTGACTGTTTTAGGACCAAATGTGATTTCATCAACTACTTCACCCGTTGAAAGATCTGCCTTGTCTTTGACAACACCTAACATATCAAAACTAAAGTCTTCATTACTGTGCTCTTTGGGTATCACTTCTACGTTGGCAAGTTCAGAGTAAAGAATCTCTTGATAATCGACACCCTCAATTGTCACGGTTGGTACAAGGGTATCGGTCCCAAGTAAATAAAGCCCAGCCCCCTGAGTGATATTATTGATGCGTACGTATAGAGTTTCCGACGTATCCAAATCTTCAGATGGTGTCATCGTAATCACTTCATCAACAGTGAACGCGACTCTATTGCTAGGATCTCCAACAGTATCTGGATCGAGAATATTATCTTCATTGATGGTTTTGCGATTCACGCTTAAGGTGCCTAAGTCGGCGTCTGGAAGTACATCAATAACTAATATTCGTTCTTCAGAGGTGGCAACCTGTTTACTGTTAGCACCACTATTATCGCCATCTAGGAATGGATTACGGGTTTCTTCCGTCAAAGCTACTACTTTAAAGCTAATGGTGCCCGAGAAGTTATCAATCGGGTCGACGACTGTGCTATTGATATCTGACGCATCAATAACATATGGGCCTCCAACAGGCCCTATCGGATTACCTGAGCTATCCAATAGAGTGAACTTCCCAGCGCCTTCATCAACAGTAAGTTGATATGTGAGTGTTTCAGGGCGAGAAGTATCTTGAGAATCAGCCTCGAGGTTAAGAGTTATGGTATTTCCATCTTCCGTCACCGGAATCTCTGCACCCATGCTGTCTGTATCAGGAAGATAAATATAAGTGCTGTTTGCATCATCCCACTCAGCCTCATCTGCTACGGCTTCAATTTCAATTCTAAAGTTGGAGCTTACCGTATGGTCAGGTACCCCGTTGTTGTCGATCTCCAATTCATAATTTATTGTGGCTCCACCATTACCGGTACTAAAGTTTCGGTCTGGTACAAAATAAAGATTATCGATGGTAGCTATAACATCTTTTGGATCAGTTGAGTCATCGGGATCAGGCATGAAAGTCTGAACGATATTTGCACCATCTAGAACATAGTTTCCATCTACATCTGTCGACAATTTCACATATTCAGCACCATCAAAGTAATAGAATGTACCTCTATGGTTTGTATTATCGAAGATCTTCAGTTGGCCGATCGCCTCTGTGTTATCTTGGTCGTACAAGTTTACTTGCAATGCTACTTGAGCAGGTGCATCAGCTAGACCGTCTTGATTATCAAAGGTGTTTTCTAGGTCTGTTGGTTCACTACCCGCTGCATAATCAATTGATGCATCACGACCAATATCCTCCGTTGTCGTCACTTTCAGCGACACAGCCGTTGAGTCCTGATCAACGATAGTAATATTCAGTGGCGTTTCTGAGGTATCTAAATCCGAATCGGTTGCAATTACGTTGATCGAGAAGTTGATCTCATCGCCGTCATGATCTAGATAACCATTTGCTCTAAATTCGACTTCACCGTTCGAGTTTATACGCAAGCGACCCAACTCTCTCTCTACTGTTCCTCCACTTCCATCATCGGTTTGTTCATAAATACGAACCTGCTGGCGCCCTAAGTTCAGGTCATAACTATCACTAAATGCTCCACTCGTTCCTCTCCTGAAAACGATATCAACACCACTATTTGAAATACCTTCTATTTGGGTGAGCACAGCAGCGTCGGCACCTGGGTCTGTTGCACTCGCAAACATATTAACCAAAGAGTCATTGTAGTTTTGCCCTTCTAGGCGAGAGATAGACTGAGTTGTCACTAGAGGAATGTCATCGGTGACCGTAATATCCAGTGCGATTGCATTAGACTGGTCGCCATCGAAATCTTCGGCTACGACAGAGAAATTCAGCAGTATGCTATTTTCACCGTCAGCTATGGGGTGTGTGAGCGGTTTAAACAGTTCAAACTGATAGCTGTTGTCCGTAGTATCAAACACAACCTCAAACACAGCCTCGTTGCTTGTCTCAGTTTGTGCTGTGTAGGTAAATGTCGTACCACTCTCAACAACCGGAAGCCACTCTAGGGCTTGACCATTAGACGTAAGCCCTGTTAGCACTGCATCAGGGTTAACCAACTCATACAACACAACACCATCCGCACCTTCATCAATGGTAAACAAACCATTAATGACGGTATCTTCAGATTGGTCAGAGCCTATACCCGCTAAGTCATCTTCATCGACAATCACTTCACCCGTCGGCGGCGTCATTTCCGGAATATCATCAATGACTTGAATTGGTAATTGATACTGGTTGGAATCATCGCCATCACTATCAACAGCCACTACATCAAAGGAGATAGGCAGCTTATTTCTCGCCTCTGAGCTAAGCTCATGGTCTAGAGGACCAAGCAAGGTAAATGTGTAAGCACCATCATCAGTCAGAACTAATGTGAAAATTGGCGTTCCGCCAGGGTCAGTTGCACCTTGGTAGGTGGTCGTGTTAGCAGCACCTGTGATCTCAGTGATCTTAATACCTTCATTGCCAGACGATAGCGTCGCTTCCAACATTGAGATATTTCTCAATTCGTAAGTTTCAACTTGGTCAGCTCCTTCGGTCGTCACAAAACTTCCCGAGGCTTGCGTTGGTGTTCCAATCTCCTCTTCATCCACAACAAAGGTGCTGCCAACCTCTATCTCAGTAATTTCAGGCACGTCATCGGTAATGGTGACACTGAGTGGTGTCATTGCTGAATCGGTTTCATCGGTGTCTACCGCGTAAACAGGCAAGGTAAATAGTTGATCATTGTTACCTTGAACGTCCGCATGGTCGATCTCTTCGAGGAGCGTAAATGTGTACTCGCCTAGCACTGACGATGAGAAGCTAATTTCAAAGATTTCAACTTCTGGCCCAAGAAGAGGGTCTTCCGTAGTAAAACCTATATAGCCACCGGCAACTGAAGGGTCCTCTTTCAATTGAATCGCTAATCCATTAGACGTTAGAGCTCCGCCGACATTAAATTCATTGGTCGCAATACGGAAATAGCTAACGTCGTCACTACCCGCAGTAAAGGTTATCTGCTCTGTTTGGCTCACAGGTAAACTTGGTGAAGAACCATCGGCTAAGTTCACTTCACTCAAGCTCACTGGTGGAATGATATCAATCGTCGGTGGAGCACCATCACTAATTACTAACCTAACGGTTGCGTCTTCTAGATCGAGATCTTGGTCTTGAGATGCAACAACGATGTTCTTAATGATATCGCCATTTTCATGGTCTAAGTTTCTATTCGGCTCAAAGCGAATATCACCATTGAGTTTAATAAACAGTGTCCCTTCTGGGTAAACAAATACTTGCTCATTAGTATCGTTTTGATCGAGAAGAACCTCGGCCCCACCATCATAGGTAAATTTAGTAACTGTTGAACCATCTGCACTTGGACCCGTTATTGTTTCAAACACATTACTGCTCACCGTGCCCGAGGTTGGCTCAGTGACCTGTAAGTCTCCAGATTGCATCACTTGAACATCATCCCCGATAACCACTTCAAGTTGCTTAGGAGCGGACACATCACCATCGGTGTCTTCGGCATAAACCGATAAATCGAAAGTAATTTCATTGTTGCCATTGCCAGGCGCATGGTCTAGTCGCTCTAGTAGTGTAAAGGTATAAATGCTTGGATTTGAACTATCAAACGTTAAGGTGAAGATAGGCACCTCAACGCCCGGTGAAACCGTCGTGAATGCTAAGTAGTCACCAGAGTTTGCTGGCTCTTCCCTTAGATCAACCACTAGTCCATTCGACTTGATTAATCCGCCAGTGTTAAATAGAGACGTGTCGACAACAATTCTTGCAATGTCGTCACTGCTAGCGATGGATGTGATTGTATTGGTTTCACTAATCAGCACCGAGTCAGGAGAAGATCCGTCTGCTAAGTTACTTTCAGATAAGTTAACGCCGGGTACTACATTCAGCGCGGGCCCTTCACCATCAATGATGGTCAGTCGAACACTCGACATGAAGATATCGTTATCGAAATCCGATGAAGTGAAAACGATATTTTTAACGATATTCCCGGCAGAATGATCAAGGTTTCGATTTGGCTCGAACCTAACATCACCATCTAACGTGACGAACAAAGAGCCTTCAGTAAAGGTAAACTCTTGCTCACCCGTCACGGTCTGATCGAGCGAAATGGCTAATCCACCATCGTAAATAAACTCGGTGATGGTCGCGCCGTCCGCGCTTGGCAAGGGCATAACATCAACCGTTGCTGTTGTCAGCGTGCCAGAGCTTGGTTCTGTGATCGTAAGAATCCCATCCTGCATTTGCTGAATGTCATCTTCAATGGTCACAACGACATCTCGTCTTGTTGATTCAGAATCATCTGTATCGACAGCATAAACTGGCAAGCGGAAATTCAAATCGTTGTAATTGAGACCATTAAGGTGATCGAGTGCTTCCAGCAAGGTAATGGTAAATTGGCCCTTGTTAACACTATCAAAACTAATCGTAAAGACATCGGTTTCTGCACCGGAACCGTTTGTGGTGAATCCGACGTAGCTGCCCGAATCCGCTGGCTCCTCCTTCAATTCAACGACTAAACCGTTTGATTTCAGTAACCCGCCAAAATTAAATTCATTCGTAGCGATTCGGAAATGACTCAGGTCATCACTCCCTTCTGTGTAAGTGATGGTATGAGTCGAACTAACTGGCCCTGCCGTCGGCATTGAACCATCGGATAAGTTCACTTCAGATAAGTAAACGTCAGGGACAATGTTGATAACAGGATCAACGCCATCCGTGATAGTAAGCGTCACCGTTGCGGTTTCAACATCATTATCAAAATCGCTTGTTGTCACGGTAATGGTTCGAACAATATCGCCATTCGAGTGGTCAAGGTCTCTATCTGGTTCAAAACGGAGCGAGCCATCCAACTTAACGAACAACCGTCCGTCAGCAACTGAGAACTCTTGCTCTGTAAAATCAGTTTGAACAAGCGTAAACGGCCCATCGTCCCCATACATAAACTGGGTAACAGTCGCACCATCTGCACTCTCTGTAGGCATAACATCGACAATACTTGTAGTTGGCGGGCCACCTGCTCCTGAAGTCGTCACAGGTTCAACAATACTTAAAGTACGATCTTGCGTTTGCTGTAAGTCGTCGGTAATGGTGACGTTCAAAGAGGACGATGCTGAATCGGTGTTGTCGGCATCAACCGCTATCACAGGGATATCGAAATCTAAGGTATTAGAAAGGTTACCATCAGCGTGATCTAAAGCCTCTAAAAGCGTAAATGTATATTGACCAAGATTACTGTCCGAAAATTCAAGTGTGAACACGTTCGTTTCAACATTTGAAGCGCCGGTAATAAAGCCAACATAGTTCCCCGAATCAGTAGGTTGCTCTTTAATTTCCACTGCCAGGCCGTTCGACTTCAATGCGCCTGACGAATTGAAGTTCGTGGTATCGACCCTAAAGTGCGTCACATCATCGCTACCATCAGTAAAGGTAATGACTTTGGTTTCACTGACAGCTGCCCCTGTAGAGGCAGAACCATCAGCTAAGTTTGCTTCATTCAGAGCAACATCAGGAATAAGGTCAATCACTGGTTCATCGCCATCTTCTATCCTCAGCGACACAGAGGTGCTGACAATATCCCCATCTCCATCGACTGAATTAACCGAGATAGTTTTGACGATATCGCCACCAGAATGATCGAGGTCTGACACAGGTTCAAATCGCATGTTTCCGTCTATAGTGACGTATAGCGTACCCTCGTCATAAGTGAACGACTGCTCGCTTGCGATGTTTTGATTAAGAGTTTGTAAAGCCTCCCCATCATAGCTGAAGCTCGTTAATGTCCCTCCGTCCGCACTGCTGTCCGGCATAAGGTCAACAGTATTGGATGTTTCAACACCTGTTGATGGCTCTTTCGCTGTCAATGAGCCAGCGACTAAAGCTTGAATATCATCGGTAATCGTCACCGATAGTGGTGACATTAACGAGTTATCACCGTCGGTATCAACGGCGTAAACTGGCAAGTTAAATGTTAGGTCGTTATTGCCTTGAATTGGTGTGTGGTCAATCGCTTCCAGAAGAGTGAAGGTGTATTCACCCAAAGTGGAACTGCTGAAATCGAGTGTAAATACCGTGGTTTCGACATTCGAAATATCAGTCGTGAAACCAATATAATTGCCGGAGCCTGTTGGTTCTTCTCGAATCTCAATGATCAAGCCGTCTGACTTGAGCGCGTTGTTAGTATTAAACTCGCTTGGTTCTAAACGGAATTTCTCAACATCGTCGCTTTGATGAGTGAACGAGATGGTTTCCGTTTGACTCACTGCCCCCATAATTGGTGACGAGCCATCCGCTAAATCTGCTTCAGCAAGCGCGATGCTTGGTACCGATTCAATGGTTGGGATATCACCATCAATAATCGTTAGTGTGACAGTGGCTGTTTCAACATCCACATCGCCATCGCTTGACGTAAAGACGAGAGATTTAACGATATCGCCATCTTCGTGGTCTAAATCACGGTTTGGCTCAAAGCGCACGTTACCTTCGATGGTGACGAACACATCACCCTCAGTGAAAGTAAATTTCTGCTCACCTGTGATTGTTGGATCGAGAGTTTGAGCCGTGCCACCATCATAAGTGAACTGGGTAATCACTGCGCCATCGGCACTTTGCGCCGTCATTACATCAATCGTATTGGTCGTCACCGTACCGTCAGCTAAATTCGGCTCGGTAATATCCAGCGTACCGTTCGCCATGATTTGGACGTCATCACCAATGGTCACCGACAACGGAGACATTAATGAATCATCG
>NZ_JADDYK010000051.1:59542-68375 GCF_015163615.1 Vibrio sp. OPT18 | reverse complement strand
TTCTTTAAGCTCAACCGCAATGTTGTTCGACGTTAACGCACCACCCACATTGAACTCAGTTGGTTCGATTCGGAACTTCTCAACATCATCACTTTGGTGAGTAAACGAGATAGTCTCGGTTTGGCTCACCGCACTGCCGCTTGGTGTCGAGCCATCTGCAAGCTGTGTTTCTGATAGCGTCATGCTTGGTACGGATTCGATGGTTGGAATATTACCATCAGTAATCGTCAGAGTGACCGTTGACGTCACCACATCGTTATCTAAATCGCTTGAGGTCACGACAATCGATTTGACGATGTCTTCGCTAACCGTGTGGTCTAGATTTCGGTTTGGTTCGAAGCGTACTTCACCTTCAAGAGTGATAAACAGAGAGCCTTCAGTGAAGATAAACTCTTGCTCGCCGGTATCAGCTTGGTCAAGCGTCAGTGGAGTCCCACCATCGTAAGTAAACTCAGTAATGGTCGCGCCATCAGCACTCTGCTCTGGCATCACATCAATGGTACTGGTTGTGATTGTGCCGTCTGCAAGATTTGGCTCAGTGATATCTAACGTACCATCCTGCATGATTTGAACATCATCACCGATGGTTACATTTAACTGAGAAACCAAAGAATCATCGCCATCGCTGTCTACTGCATAAACAGGCAGGTCAAAGCTCAAACTGTTATTCACCAGACCATCTTCGTGGTCAAGCGCTTCAAGTAACGTAAAGGTGTATTGACCTAGATTTGTACCAGAGAAGGTAACGGTAAAGACGTTGGTTTCAACATCCGACGCATCTTTAACAAAACCGATATAATCGCCAGCACTGTTAGGATCTTCTTTTAGCTGAACCGCCAAGTTGTTTGACGTTAACGTACCTAGAGTATTGAACTCTGTTGGCTCGATACGGAACGACTCAACATCGTCACTTTCATGAGTAAACTGAATGACTTTGGTGTCGCTGACCGCAGAGTTAGATGGATCAGATCCATCGGCTAGATTCGTTTCAGATAGTGAGATTGGTGGAATGACATCAATGGTCGGAACATCGCCGTCCGTAATCGTAAGCGTCACTGTTGAGGTAAGAACGTCATCATCGCCATCGCTTGACGTCACCACGATGCTCTTAACGATATCGCCAGCCGAGTGGTCTAAATCGCGGTTCGGCTCAAAGCGCACTTCCCCTTGAGTCGTAATAAACAGTGAGCCTTCCGTGAAAGTAAACTCTTGCTCGGTCGCATCATTCGGGTTTAGAGAGTAAGCGGTGCCGTCATAGGTAAATTGAGTCACGCTCGCGCCATCGGCACTCGCGAATGTTAATACATCGAAAACGGATGTCGTTGGCGTACCTGCAGCTAAGTCGGCGACAGTAGGCTCTTCAATCGTCAGATCGCCACTAGCCATCACTTGAACATCATCGGTAATAGTGACTGACAGAGGTGACATTAAAGAGTCATCACCGTCGGTATCAACTGCGTAAACTGGCAAGTTGAATGTTAGATCGTTATTGCCTTGAATTGGTGTGTGGTCAATCGCTTCCAGAAGAGTGAAGGTGTATTCACCCAAAGTGGAACTGCTGAAATCGAGAGTAAACACCGTGGTTTCGACATTCGAAATATCGGTCGTGAAGCCAATATAATTGCCAGAGCCTGTTGGTTCTTCTCGAATCTCAATGATCAAGCCGTCTGACTTGAGCGCGTTGTTAGTATTAAACTCACTTGGTTCTAAACGGAATTTCTCTACATCGTCGCTTTGATGAGTGAAAGAGATGGTTTCCGTTTGACTCACCGCCCCCATGATTGGTGACGAGCCATCCGCTAAATCTGCTTCAGCAAGCGCGATGCTTGGCACCGATTCAATCGTTGGGATATCACCATCAATAATCGTCAGTGTGACCGTGGCCGTTTCAACATCGATATCGCCATCACTTGACGTGAAGACGAGAGATTTAACAATGTCTCCACTCTCGTGGTCTAAATCACGGTTCGGCTCAAAACGCACATTACCTTCAATGGTGACGAACACATCACCCTCAGTGAACGTAAATTTCTGCTCGCCCGTGATTGTTGGATCGAGAGTTTGAGCCGTGCCACCATCATAGGTGAACTGAGTAATCACTGCGCCATCGGCACTTTGCGCTGTCATTACATCAATCGTATTGGTGGTCACCGTACCGTCAGCTAAATTCGGCTCGGTAATATCCAGCGTACCGTTCGCCATGATTTGGACGTCATCACCAATGGTCACCGACAACGGCGACATTAATGAATCATCACCATCTGAATCCACTGCATAAACTGGCAAATCGAAGGTCAGATCATTATTGTCGAGACCATCGGCATGGTCTAACGCCTCAAGCAACGTGAAGGTGTATTCACCCAACGTGGTACCTGAGAAGCTTAAGCTGAAGACAGGAACGTCCGTTCCACCGTCATCAATAAAGCCGGTATAGATGCCTGAGTCTGCTGGGTCTTCTTTAAGCTCAACCGCAATGTTGTTCGACGTTAACGCACCACCCACATTGAACTCAGTTGGTTCGATTCGGAACTTCTCAACATCATCACTTTGGTTGGTAAACGAGATAGTCTCAGTTTGACTCACCGCACTGCCGCTTGGTGTCGAGCCATCTGCAAGCTGTGTTTCTGATAGCGTCACGCTTGGTACGGATTCGATGGTTGGAATATCACCATCGGCAATGGTCAGAACAACCGTTGCCGTTTCAACATCCACATCGCCATCGCTGGATGTCACCACAATCGACTTCACAATGTCTTCGCTAACCGTGTGGTCTAGATTTCGGTTTGGTTCGAAGCGTACGTCACCTTCAAGAGTGATAAACAGAGAGCCTTCAGTGAAGATAAACTCTTGCTCACCGGTATCAGCTTGGTCAAGCGTCAGTGGAGTCCCACCATCGTAAGTAAACTCAGTAATGGTCGCGCCATCAGCACTCTGCTCTGGCATCACATCGATGGTACTGGTTGTGATTGTGCCGTCTGCAAGATTTGGCTCAGTGATATCTAACGTACCATCCTGCATGATTTGAACATCATCACCGATGGTTACATTTAACTGAGAAACCAAAGAATCATCGCCATCGCTGTCTACTGCATAAACAGGCAGGTCAAAGCTCAAACTGTTATTCACCAGACCATCTTCGTGGTCAAGCGCTTCAAGTAACGTAAAGGTGTATTGACCTAGATTTGTACCAGAGAAGGTAACGGTAAAGACGTTGGTTTCAACATCCGACGCATCTTTAACAAAACCGATGTAATCACCAGCACTGTTAGGATCTTCTTTTAGCTGAACCGCCAAGTTGTTTGACGTTAACGTACCCAGAGTATTGAACTCTGTTGGCTCGATACGGAACGACTCAACATCGTCACTCTCATGAGTAAACTGAATGACTTTAGTGTCGCTGACCGCAGAGTTAGATGGTTCAGAGCCATCGGCTAGATTCGTTTCAGATAGTGAGATTGGTGGAATGACATCAATGGTCGGTACATCACCATCGGTAATGGTCAGCGTCAATGTTGAGGTAAGAACGTCATCATCGCCATCGCTTGACGTCACCACGATGCTCTTAACGATATCGCCAGCCGAGTGGTCTAAATCACGGTTCGGCTCAAAGCGGACTTCCCCTTGAGTCGTAATAAACAGTGAGCCTTCGGTGAAGGTAAACTCTTGCTCGGTCGCATCATTCGGATCTAGAGAGTAAGCGGTGCCGTCATAGGTAAATTGAGTCACGCTCGCGCCATCAGCACTTGGTGAGGTCAATACATCGAAAACGGATGTCGTTGGCGTACCTGCAGCCAAATCCGTCACCGTAGGCTCTTCAATATTCAGCGACCCGTTCGCCATCTCCTGTACATCGTCGGTAATGGTGACTGACAGAGGTGACATTAAAGAATCATCACCGTCGGAATCAACCGCGTAAACTGGTAGTTCAAACGTGAAGTCGTTATTGCCACGACCATCCTCGTGGTCGATATTCTCCAACAGCGTAAAGGTATATTGCCCCAGAGTCGCAGCGCTAAAGCTTAATGTGAAAATCTGTGTTTCTACATTAGAGGCACTAGTTGTAAAACCGACGTAGTTACCTGATCCTGCAGGGTCCTCTTTCAAATCAATTGGAAGACCATCGGATTTCAATGAGTCATCACTGTTGAACTCACTTAGCTCTAAACGGAATTTCTCAACATCATCGCTTTGATTCGTGAATGAGATGGTTTCTGTTTGACTCACCGCACCCATGATTGGTGACGAGCCATCCGCTAAATCTGCTTCAGCAAGCGCGATGCTTGGCACCGATTCAATCGTTGGGATATCACCATCAATAATCGTTAGTGTGACAGTGGCCGTTTCAACATCCACATCGCCATCGCTTGACGTGAAGACGAGAGATTTAACGATATCGCCACTCTCGTGGTCTAAATCACGGTTCGGCTCAAAGCGCACGTTACCTTCGATGGTGACGAACACATCACCCTCAGTGAACGTAAATTTCTGCTCACCTGTGATTGTTGGATCGAGAGTTTGAGCCGTACCACCGTCATAGGTGAACTGGGTAATCACTGCGCCATCGGCACTTTGCGCTGTCATTACATCAATCGTATTGGTGGTCACCGTCCCGTCAGCTAGGTTGGGTTCCGTAATATCCAGCGTACCATTCGCCATGATTTGAACGTCATCACCAATGGTCACCGACAGCGGAGACATCAAGGAATCATCACCATCTGAGTCCACCGCATAAACTGGTAAGTCGAAGGTCAGTTCGTTGTTATCTAAGCCATCGGCATGATCTAATGCCTCAAGCAACGTGAAGGTGTATTCACCCAACGTGGTACCTGAAAAACTTAAGCTGAAGACAGGAACGTCCGTTCCACCGTCATCAATAAAGCCGGTATAGATGCCTGAGTCTGCTGGGTCTTCTTTAAGCTCAACCGCAATGTTATTCGACGTTAACGCACCACCCACATTGAACTCAGTTGGTTCGATTCGGAACTTCTCAACATCATCACTTTGGTTAGTAAACGAGATAGTCTCGGTTTGGCTCACCGCACTGCCGCTTGGTGTCGAGCCATCGGCAAGCTGTGTTTCTGATAGCGTCACGCTTGGTACAGATTCGATGGTTGGAATATCGCCATCGGTAATAGTTAGAACAACCGTCGCCGTTTCCACGTCCACATCGCCATCACTGGATGTCACCACTATCGACTTCACGATTGGGCCAGATTCATGGTCGAGGTCACGGTTTGGCTCAAAGCGTACATCCCCTTCGAGCGTGATAAACAGAGAGCCTTCAGCAAATACAAATTCTTGCTCGCCAGTATCGGTTTGGTCAAGCGTCAGTGGAGTCCCACCACCGTAAGTGAACTCAGTAATGGTAGCACCGTCAGCACTCTGCTCTGGCATCACATCAATGGTAGTTGTGGTCACCACCCCTGCGGCCAGGTCAGCGACAGTCGGCTCTTCAATGGTCAAGATGCCATTACTCATACCTTGAACATCATCTTCAATGGTCACCGTCAGTGGAGACATCAAGGAGTCATCACCATCTGAATCGACTGCATAAATAGGCAGATCAAAACTCAAGGTGTTATTGTCGAGTCCGTCTTCGTGGTCAAGCGCCTCAAGCAGCGTAAAGGTGTATTGGCCTAGATTTGTATCAGAGAAGCTAATGGTAAAGACATTCGTTTCAACATCCGACGCGTCTTTCACAAAACCGATGTAGTCACCTGCGCTATTCGGATCTTCTTTCAGTTGAACCGCTAAGTTATTTAATGTCAGCTCGCCAAGTGTATTGAACTCTGTTGGCTCGATACGGAAAAACTCAACATCGTCACTTTCATGAGTAAACTGAATGACTTTGGTGTCGCTGACCGCAGAGTTCGATGGATCAGAGCCATCGGCTAGATTCGTTTCAGATAGTGAGATTGGCGGAATGATATCAATGGTTGGAACATCACCATCGGTAATGGTCAGTGTGACTGTCGAGGTAAGAACATCACTGTCACCATCGCTTGATGTCACAACGATATTTTTAACAATATCGCCTGCCGAGTGGTCTAAATCGCGGTTCGGCTCAAAGCGCACTTCCCCTTGCGTCGTAATAAACAGCGAGCCTTCCGTGAAGGTAAACTCTTGCTCGGTCGCATCACTCGGGTCTAGAGAGTAAGCCGTGCCGTCATAGGTAAATTGAGTCACACTCGCGCCATCGGCACTCGCGGATGTTAATACATCGAAAACGGATGTCGCTGGCGTACCTGCAGCTAAGTCGGCAACAGTAGGCTCTTCGATACTAAGCGAACCACTCACCATCACTTGAACATCATCAGTAATCGTTACCGATAGCGGTGACATTAACGAGTCATCACCGTCGGTATCAACCGCGTAAACTGGTAGTTCGAACGTGAAGTCGTTATTGCCTCGACCATCCTCATGGTCGATATTCTCCAACAGCGTAAAGGTATATTGTCCCAGAGTCGCTGCGTTAAAACTTAATGTAAAAATCGGAGTTTCCACATTCGAGGCACTAGTTGTAAAACCAACATAGTTACCTGAGCCCGCAGGGTCCTCTTTCAAATCAATTGGAAGACCATCGGATTTCAATGAGTCATCACTATTAAACTCACTAGGCTCTAGGCGGAACTTCTCTACATTGTCACTTTGATGAGTGAACGAGATGGTTTCAGTTTGACTAACGGCACCCATGATTGGTAACGAGCCATCCGCTAAATCTGCTTCAGCAAGCGCGATGCTTGGCACCGATTCAATGGTTGGGATATCACCGTCGGTAATGGTCAGTGTGACAGTGGCCGTTTCAACATCCGCATCGCCATCACTCGAAGTAAACACCAGTGATTTAACAATATCGCCACTCTCGTGGTCTAAATCTCGGTTCGGCTCAAACCGCACATTACCTTCGATGGTCACGAACATAGAACCTTCAGTGAAGGTAAACTCTTGCTCGTCTGTGATCGTTGGATCAAGGGTCTGAGCGGTGCCACCATCGTAAGTGAACTGAGTAATCACCGAGCCATCGGCACTTTGCGCTGTCATCACATCAATGGTGTTGGTGCTCACCGTACCGTCAGCTAAATTCGGCTCGGTAATATCTAACGTACCGTTCGCCATGATTTGGACATCATCACCAATCGTCACCGATAGCGGCGACATTAATGAATCATCACCATCAGAGTCGACGGCATAAACAGGCAGATCAAAGCTCAGGTCGTTGTTGTCTAAACCATCGGCATGGTCTAACGCTTCAAGTAGTGTGAAGGTGTACTCGCCTAACGTGGTACCTGAAAAGCTTAAGCTGAAGACAGGAACGTCCGTTCCACCGTCATCAATAAAGCCGACATAGATGCCAGAGTCTGCTGGGTCTTCTTTAAGCTCAACCGCAATGTTATTCGACGTTAACGCACCACCCACATTGAACTCAGTTGGTTCGATTCGGAACTTCTCAACATCATCACTTTGGTTGGTAAACGAGATAGTCTCGGTTTGGCTCACCGCACTGCCGCTTGGTGTCGAGCCATCGGCAAGCTGTGTTTCTGATAGCGTCACGCTTGGTACGGATTCGATGATTGGAATATCGCCATCAGTAATCGTCAGAGTGACCGTTGACGTCACCACATCGTTATCTAAATCGCTTGAGGTCACCACAATCGATTTGACGATGTCTTCGCTAACCGTGTGGTCTAGGTTGCGGTTTGGTTCGAAGCGTACGTCACCTTCAAGAGTGATAAACAACGATCCTTCAGCAAACACAAACTCTTGCTCGCCAGTATCGGTTTGGTCAAGCGTCAGTGGAGTCCCACCATCGTAAGTGAACTCAGTAATGGTCGCACCGTCAGCACTCTGCTCTGGCATCACATCAATGGTAGTTGTAGTCACCACCCCAGCAGCCAGATCGGCAACGGTCGGCTCTTCAATGGTCAAGATGCCGTTACTCATGCCTTGAACATCATCTTCGATGGTCACAGTCAGTGGCGACATCACTGAGTCATCACCGTCACTGTCTACCGCATAAACAGGCAGGTCAAAGCTCAAACTGTTATTCACCAGACCATCTTCGTGGACAAGTGCTTCAAGTAGCGCAAAGGTGTAACGACCTAGCACGACGTCATCAAAATTGATGGTAAAGACTTCAACCTCTTGGTTTAACGCGTTAGTCGTAAAGCCTGTGTATTGCCCTGAGTCAGCCGGGAATTCACGAAGTTCAACTTCCAAACCATTCGACATCAAAGCGCCAGAGGAATTAAATTCATCGGTTGCGATTCTAAAGCGTTCAACATCATCGCTTTCGTTAGTGAAAGAGATGGTCTCAGTTTGGCTCACTGCCGCTCCGCTTGGATCAGAGCCATCGGCTAGATTCGTTTCAGATAGTGAGATTGGCGGAATGACGTCAATGGTTGGTACATCGCCATCAGTAATGGTCAGCGTCACTGTCGAGGTAAGAACGTCATCATCGCCATCGCTTGATGTCACAACGATATTTTTAACAATATCGCCTGCTGAATGGTCTAAATCGCGGGTTGGCTCAAAACGTACTTCCCCCTGAGTCGTAATAAACAGTGAGCCTTCGGTGAAGGTAAACTCTTGCTCGGTCGCATCATTCGGATCTAGAGAGTAAGCGGTGCCGTCATAGGTAAATTGAGTCACGCTAGCGCCATCGGCACTCGCGGATGTTAATACATCGAAAACGGATGTCGTTGGCGTACCTGCAGCTAAGTCAGCCACAGTAGGCTCTTCAATCGTCAGATCGCCACTTGCCATAACTTGAACATCATCAGTAATCGTCACCGATAGCGGTGACATTAACGAGTCATCACCGTCGGTATCAACC
>NZ_JADDYK010000051.1:56119-59502 GCF_015163615.1 Vibrio sp. OPT18 | reverse complement strand
TTAAATGTTAGGTCGTTATTGCCTTGAATTGGTGTGTGGTCAATCGCTTCCAGAAGAGTGAAGGTGTATTCACCCAAAGTGGAACTGCTGAAATCGAGAGTAAACACAGTGGTTTCGACATTCGAAATATCGGTCGTGAAGCCAATATAATTGCCAGAGCCTGTTGGTTCTTCTCGAATCTCAATGATCAAGCCGTCTGACTTGAGCGCGTTGTTAGTATTAAACTCACTTGGTTCTAAACGGAATTTATCTACATCGTCGCTTTGATGAGTGAAAGATATGGTTTCCGTTTGGCTAACAGCACTACCGCTTGGCAATAAGCCATCAGCGAGATCCGCTTCTTTAAGTGATACGCTCGACACCGCATCAATAGTCGGATTGTCACCATCAGTAATGGTCAGCGTAATGGTTGAAGTCACCGGGTCATTATCAAAATCGCTTGAAGTCACGACAATCGACTTCACGATATCTTCACTAACTGAGTGGTCTAGATCGCGATTAGGTTCAAAGCGCACTTCCCCTTCAAGGGTGATATAAAGCTTACCTTCAGTGAAGCTGAAAAGCTGTTCGCCAGTGTCATTCTGATCAAGTGTTCGTAGTTGACCGTCATAAGTGAACTGAGTGATCGTCGCACCATCCGCACTCTGATTTGGCATCACATCAATGGTGTTGGTTGTCACCGTACCGTCGGCCAAATTTGGCTCGATGATATCTAACGTGCCGTCTTGCATGATTTGGACATCATCACCGATGGTTACATTCAGTTGAGACACCAATGAATCATCGCCGTCTGTATCAACTGCATAAACAGGCAGCTCGAAGCTCAAATCGTTGTTATCCAAACCATCCACATGGTCTAAAGCTTCAATTAAAGTAAAGGTGTATTCGCCTAGTGTGGTTGTAGAGAAACTAATGGTGAATACAGGAACTTCAGCGTTCGAGCCATTAGTAATAAAACCGATGTAAGTCCCCGGATTAGCCGAATCTTCTTTTATCTCGACCGCAAATCCATTCGATTTAAGTGCACCGCCCACATTGAACTCGGTTGGCTCAATACGGAAACTCGCCACATCATCACTTTGATTGGTGAAGGTAATCGTCTCTGTTTGGCTTACTGCACTGCCGCTTGGTGAAGAACCATCTGCAAGATTCGTTTCAGAGAGAGTGACACTTGGCACCGCATCAATGGTTGGGATATCACCGTCAGTAATGGTCAGAGTGACCATTGACGTCACCACATCGTTATCTAAATCGCTTGAGGTCACCACTATCGACTTGACGATATCTTCGCTAACCGTGTGGTCTAGATTGCGATTTGGTTCGAAGCGTACTTCACCTTCAAGAGCGATGAACAACTCCCCCTCTGTGAAGCTAAATTGCTGCTCACCTGTGTCCGTTTGATCCAGTGTTCGAACTTGACCGTCATACTTAAACTGAGTGATCGTCGCACCATCGGCACTTTGTTCTGGCATCACATCGATGGTATTGGTTGTGATTGTGCCGTCTGCAAGGTTTGGCTCAGTGATATCTAACGTACCACCTTGCATGATTTGAACATCATCACCGATGGTCACATTAAGCTGAGACACTAAAGAATCATCGCCATCACTATCAACGGCATAAACCGGTAAGTCGAAACTCAAATCGTTATTTGCGAGGCCATCAACATGGTCTAACGCTTCAAGTAAGGTGAAGGTGTATTGGCCTAAATTAGTATCTGAAAAGCTAATCGTGAATACGTTGGTTTCAACATTCGAGCCATCCGTAACAAAACCGATGTAACCACCCGGTGTAGTTGGGTCGGCTTTCAGTTCGACTGCCAATCCATTTGATGTCAAAGCGCCACCAACATTGAACTCAGTCGGTTCAATACGAAAGCTGGTCACATCATCACTTTGAGTGGTGTAAGTAATAGTTTGAGTTGAGCTAACCGCGCTACCGCTTGGTGCAGAGCCATCACTCAGATTGGTTTCCGACAAGTTCACAGTTGGCACATTATCAATGGTCGGAATATCACCATCGGTAATGGTCAGCGTGACGGTTGAGGTCAGCACATCGTTATCGGAGTCACTAGACGTCACCACGATTGATTTCACAATGTCTTCGTTCAGCGTGTGGTCGAGATTGCGGTTGGGCTCAAAACGCACTTCACCTTCAAGAGTGATGAAGAGTTCGCCTTCAGTAAAACTGAATTGCTGTTCACCATTGTCATTCTGATCAAGTGTTCGTAGTTGACCGTCATAAGTAAACTGAGTGATCGTCGCGCCATCAGCACTCTGATTTGGCATCACATCCATGGTGTTAGTTGTTACCGTACCATCTGCAAGATTCGGCTCGACGATATCTAACGCACTATCTTGCATAATTTGAACATCATCACCGATAGTGACATTTAACGGAGACATCAGTGAATCATCGCCGTCACTGTCTACCGCATAAACAGGCAGATCAAAGCTGAGCTCGTTGTTACCACGGGCATCTTGATGGTCCAACGCTTCGATGAGTGTGAACGTGTATTCACCTAATAACCCAGAATCAAAGCTTAATGTGAATACTGTCGTTTCTACGTTTGTGGCACTGGTAGTAAAACCAATGTAGTCACCCGACCCTGCCGGATTTTCACGCAGTTCAACGGCTAAACCGTTCGATTTAAGATCATCGTTAGTATTGAATTCCGTTGGTTCAATTCGGAAACGAACCACATCATCACTTTGGTTGGTAAATGTGATGGTTTGAGTGGAGCTCACCGCGCTGCCACTAGGAGCGGAGCCATCAGTCAGATTCGTTTCAGAAAGGGTTACGCTTGGAATAACGTCAATCGTAGGGTTATCACCATCAGTAATCGTCAGCGTTACGGTAGAAGTCAGAGAGTCGTTATCGAAGTCGCTTGAGGTTACAACAATCGACTTCACGATATCTTCGCTTGCCGTGTGGTCTAAATTACGATTTGGCTCGAAGCGCACTTCACCTTCAAGGGTGATATAAAGCTTACCTTCCGTGAAACTAAACTGCTGTTCGCCTGAAATACTTTGATCCAGTCTGTTTACAACACCGTCATAAGTGAACTGAGTGATGATCGCGCCATCTGCACTTTGATTGGGCATTACATCGATGGTGTTAGTCGTTACAGTGCCAGCAGCCAAATCTGCGACGGTTGGCTCGATGATATCTAACGTGCCATCTTGCATGATTTGAACGTCATCACCGATGGTCACATTGAGTTGCGACACCAACGAATCGTCGCCATCGCTGTCTACCGCATAAACTGGAAGATCAAAGCTAAGATCGTTTTTATCTAGGCCATCCACATGGTCTAGTGCTTCTAGTAAGGTAAAGGTGTATTCACCTAACGTGGTGCTTGAGAAGCTTAAGGTAAACACAGG
>NZ_JADDYK010000051.1:53987-56065 GCF_015163615.1 Vibrio sp. OPT18 | reverse complement strand
AACTTCCGAGCCACCATCATCAATGAAGCCAACATAGATGCCTGAGTCTGCTGGGTCTTCTTTTATCTCGACCGCGAACCCATTCGATTCCAGTGCCCCACCGACATTGAACTCAGTTGGTTCAATGCGGAATTTAGCTACATCATCACTACCAGCGGTAAAGGTAATCGTTTCGGTAGCACTGACCGTACTTCCGCTTGGAGAAGACCCATCAGCAAGGTTGGTTTCTGAGAGAGTAACAGGCGGGATCAAATCAATAATTGGGTCTTGGCCGTCAGTAATACTCAGCTCAAGTGTTGAGGTATCAGTATCTCCATCGCCATCTTCAGCTAAAAATGAGAACTGTTTGACGATAGTTTCACTGCTTGAGTGGTCGATATCACGAGCGACTTCAAAACTGAAATCACCGTTTAATGAGATGGTTACGACACCCTCAGTAAAACTGAAAGTTTGAGCAGCATCTGGCAGCAAGCTCTGATCTAGCGAGTAATCAACACCATCATAGTTAAACGATTGAATTGTCGAACCATCTGCGCCTTCGAAATTGAACAGATTATACGAAACAATGGTATCGCCCGCTAAAGTCGGTTCCGTGACTGACTCAACTTTATCAACGAGCTCAATAACATCATCTGTGACATTGACGAGAATCTCAGCGGCTTCTGGGGTACTTGAACCGCCAGATAGTGCAGAACGATCTCCATCAGCATCCACCGCATAAATTGGCAGTGCAAAAGTTAATAACGCATCTTCAACGCCTTGGTGCGAAAGCTCTTCGTACAGAGTGAATTCATAGTTCCCCAACGACGGACTATCAACTTTAACGTCAAAGACCGTAATTCGAGAACCATTGACTTCAACATAGCCTTCGTAAGTTCTTACACCGTTAGTTTCACCAATAAGCTCAAGCAATACGGCTTCGCCATTAGACGTTAAAGAACCAGCAGTATTAAATTCTGTCGGCTCCAGTTCATAATGGTCGATGATGTCGCTTTCGAAAATATCGGCAGTGATACTTCCGCTCCCCGCTACAGGCGCGGTTCCCTCTTGTGAGCCACCAATGATGCCTGCTTCATCGACACTAATACTGTCGACATTAATAATGACTGGGCTATCGCCATCAGTGATAACAATGTTGATGTTATTGGTTACAACATCTTGGTCGAAATCGGTAATCGTGATCGGTAAATCGAACGTCAGTGAATCGGAGCCCACTTGTTCTATTGGATTAAACTGCTCGAATTTATAAGTACCATCGGTATCTAGTGAGATAGTAAGAACAACCTCACCTCGACCTTGGATGGACAGAGTAATCGTTGTTCCATCATCAGAAAGTCTAGCAAGCGTATTTTGATTATCACTGAGTAACCCATCAAACTGGTCCAGTGCACCAGCATCAAATACAGCTGATTGAAGATTATCACTACCAATATTGGAGAACGTTCCTTCAATTGCCGCACTGCTAGTTTCAACGTTAGAGATATTCACACTTTCAGCAGACGGATCGACACCATCAACCACGGCAACTTGCGCATTAATTGGTGTTGCTAATGGGTTTCCGGCGGTGTCTTCACCTTGAATATCAAAAGTGATGTTAATTTGATCGCCTGTATAGGAAACCTGACCACCACCAACAGATGTTACGTGATCAATTGGTTGAGAAATCGTTGTGGTCAATGAAAGCTCAGCGTTGTTTCCAACACTAACAACATCGATGTCGATGCGTAATACTTCCTCGGTGCCTTGAACACCAACAATAGAGTTCGTCGCCGCATCATAAGTAAACGTAACGGGCTGACCACTTGAGGTAATATCACTGTTTAGCTCTGTGAGTAGCGAAGCGAGGGACTGTGCTTCTGGAGCGAAAGAATCAGGGGAGAGCGCTAAACTACCAGCAATAATCGTTTCGGTAGTTGTAATAGATTGGGGATAGGTATTATCAGAAATGGAGCCTTCAGTGAGCACTTCACTGATTGATTGACCGCCCGATGAACGAGTTATTGTTCTAAATTCTTCTCTATCTTCATCAACCGATTGTTCTGCTAAACCTGCGGTTTCAAAGAATGTCGATGGCTGAG
>NZ_JADDYK010000051.1:52343-53933 GCF_015163615.1 Vibrio sp. OPT18 | reverse complement strand
TCTGTGTGTAGTTATAATCAATAGTGACAAAGCCGGAGTTTGCAGAACCTTGCCCTGCACCAGCGGCCGTTGCCTCTAGGATTTGAGTCGGATCGGCACCACCTAAAATGGCTTCTTGAATTGCAGCAAGGTCGTCTTCGGTGAAGGTTTCTGCGTCCGCTTGCTGTAAGTCAAAATTAACCTCACCGGCTATTGGGGCGTCTACCCATGCAGCATTTTCATCAATACAACCGACACAATTCTCTGCAACTGGAATTGAATCATTCTGAACACCTAATACAAGTTCTGACTTGTTAGCCGTAATCACGATCTCATTTTCACGGATGATATCGCCAATTGAAATTTTTCTTGCGCTGCCGTCTGGCTTAACGACCACAACATGTCCACTAACTGCTTCAACTACAGCAACCTGGCGTGAAACTTCGATATCCATATATCCCCCATAGTCACAAAACACTGCTCTCGAGCGCTGTGAAAATTATTGGTAATAGCAATTTCAGGTTTCACTTGAATACATACTTAGCTCTCATCAATGACAATCCATTGTTACGCCTAAATGGCCTGAAATGAGAAAGTATTTCACCTGTTTTTTTATAGTTTACTTACTCTTAAGACTAGTCTTCCCCATAAAAAATGCCATGTCTGTGCTAAGAGGCGTCTTTTCACAAATCGAGGGATTCTTGCTGGGGTTTGAATAACTTAGTTAAAAGTTAGTATGGTGCTGATTTATATGCAAATAAATTCACAATGTAATTACACCTCATTATTTATAAACATATACAGCAATAAAGTTGATAAATCATTAGCAAACATGGGGTATTGATTGAGTCTTTCTATACGTTCACAACAAAGCAAAAGCAATTCCCATTTGTGAGACAATAACCAGAGGATAGGTGGCGGAATTTGTATCAAAAACAATAAAATAAGTTGCATAAAATGTATATGTCGGAATTTTAACCAACTGATAAACAACAGCTCCCCTCTTCAATTTGGTCACAGGTTATTTTCTGGAAGTGACAAAAAAAAAGCCCACTAAGTTGAACCTTAGTGGGCTTTAAAATCAGTACATAGCATCATGCTGTTAGCAATGACACACTACTATTTAGCGAGGCGGTTCGCCGTCCAAACGTAAAGCAGCTCGAGAGCAATCGTCGCGCCAGCCAATGCTGTAATCTCGCTTTGGTCATACGCTGGAGAAACCTCTACAACGTCCATACCAACCATGTTGATACCTTGCAAGCCACGGATAATTTTCAGAACTTTATCTGAATTCAAACCGCCGCAAACCGGAGTACCTGTACCCGGAGCAAAAGCAGGATCCAGACAGTCGATATCAAACGTTAGGTAAACTGGCTTATCACCGACAATGCCTTTCACTTGAGCAATGATCTCGTCCACGCTCATGTCGTTCGCTTGCATCGCGTTAATAACGTTAAAGCCGTGCCCTTCCTGCTTGTACTCTGTACGAATACCAATTTGCACTGAATGTTCAGGCGAAATTAAACCTTCATTTGGCGCATGGTAGAACATAGTACCGTGATCGTAACGACTACCCTGACTGTAAGTGTCAGTGTGCGCGTCGAAGTGAAT
>NZ_JADDYK010000051.1:45516-52287 GCF_015163615.1 Vibrio sp. OPT18 | reverse complement strand
CAGAGCCATCTCACCGTACTTCTTGCCGTATGCTCTTAACAAAGGCAGTGTAATGAAGTGATCGCCACCTAAACCTAACAGAGTTTTACCACTATTTAGAATCGCATCAGCAGCCGCTTCTAAACGTTGAGTTAGATCTTCTGCATCACCACAATCAAACACAAGATCGCCAGCATCAATGACCGAGGTATGTTCAAATACATTGAAGTCCCAAGGGAATTTTTTACCTTCCCACGCCAAGTTCACAGAAGCACGGCGAATCGCATCCGGTCCCATACGCGCACCCGGACGACCAGACGTCGCCATATCTAACGGCGCGCCTAACACAACCACATCAGCATCGTTATCGATTGGGTTTTGCACCAATGGACGACGCATAAACGTCATCGCATTGGAATACAGCGAGTAATCTGGTTTCGTAAATAGATCGTTCATTAAAAATCCTCAAGATAGGTGTACCCCATCAAGCCTTGCTCTAACTCTTCAAGTACGCTTTGCTGCTCTTTCGCTGGTACTTTCGCCGTTACCAATTCTTTGTAGTTCTGACGAATTAGATCCATATCGATATGAACATAACGCATCATGTCTTCAACCGTGTCGCCTTCGTTGATGTAATCGATATTCGCTTCACCACTTTCATCAACGTTGACCACCACACTGTGCGTGTCACCAAATAGGTTATGCATATCACCCAAGATCTCTTGGTATGCGCCTACTAAGAAGAAGCCCATCAGGTAGGGTTCATCTGGGTTCCATACAGGAACTGGCAACGTTGTTTCAATGCCTTGACCGTCAACATACTGATCGATCGTACCATCAGAATCACATGTGATATCCAGTACTACCGCGCGTCGCTCATCCGCATTGTCCAAACCACTTAGAGGCAATACAGGGAACACCTGATCGATACCCCAAGCATCTGGCAACGATTGGAACAACGAGAAGTTCACGAAAAACTTATCAGCCAAACGCTCGCTCAACTCATCCAAAATAGGACGGTGGTAACGGTTCTTAGTACTCATACGAGAGCTAAGTTCATAGTTAATACGCAAAGACATCTGTTCTGCCCAAGCACGGTGCTGAAGGTTCAGCATGCCTGTCGCAAATTGGTTGTGTGCTTCTGCGATATCACTTTGCGTGTCGTTGTAGATCTCAATCAGCGCGCGGTCATCATTACCTGCATCTAACTCCAAGAAGTTCTTCCACATGTTGTTTAGCAACAGTGGTGCGTCAGCTTCTGGCGCCGCCATGTCTTCTGGTGAGTAGCTTTCTGTACCGATCACGTTAGTAACAAGCACAGCGTGATGCGCAGTCAACGAACGACCAGATTCCGAAATAATCACAGGCTGTGGTTGATTGTAGAGTTTACAAATATCCCCTACTGTCATCACGATGTTGCGAGCGTACTCAAGCAAGCCGTAGTTCATTGAGTTTGAAGATTGGCTGCGTGTGCCGTCGTAATCGACCGCCAAACCGCCACCAACATCTAGGAACTTCAGTTGAGCACCAATGTCACGCAGTTCACAGTAAAAACGAGCCGCTTCACTCACACCATTTCGCACATCACGAATATTCGCCATTTGCGAGCCAAGGTGGAAATGCACTAGCTCTAGAACATCCAGTTGATCTTCTGCTTTCAAGCGTTCAATAACGGTCAATACTTGTGATGCAGACAAACCGAATTTCGACTTCTCACCACCACTTGCTTGCCATTTACCTGCACCTTGAGATGCAAGACGAATGCGTAAACCTAAACGAGGTTTCACGCCAAGCGCTTTTGCTTCAGAAAGGACAAGATCAAGCTCTGATAACTTCTCTAAAACGATGAATACTTTGTGGCCTAGCTTTTCGCCAATAAGCGCAAGGCGGATGTATTCTCTGTCTTTATAACCATTACACACGATCACTGAGCTCGCTTTTTGAGCCAGCGCCAATACCGCTAATAGTTCAGGTTTACTGCCCGCCTCTAAACCTAGTTGCTTCTGCTCTAATTGAGCTTGGCTTGCTAAGATCTCGTCAACCACTTCTTTCTGTTGGTTAACTTTAATCGGGTAAACAAGTAGGTAACGGTTATCGTACTGATATTCGTCGATCGCTTGGTTGAATGCGTTACAGATATTGTGCACACGTTGATGCACTATTTGAGGAAAACGCACAAGAGCAGGCAAACCAAGATTTCGCTGCTCTAACTGTTTTACGATCTGACTTAGCGGAACTTGATGATCGGTTTCGCTCGGTGAAACATACACCTCACCGTTATCATCAATTCCATAAAAACCTTGGCTCCAGTGCTTTACATTATACTCAGCACGGATGCGTTCCAAATTAACCGAATTTTCCAATTCTAGAGACCTCACACTATAGGGCCATCGACAGAAGATACCTCTTTGGAATAGCGAGGTATAACCCAACAAAAAGCGTTCAAAAACGATTTGTTGGCTGCATTAACCGATATTATTAAGAGCGAGTCCAACCATTGATATTTGTGGTGACGATTACGTTTTTTTATCGACAGATCGACTTAAAGTGACAGGTAAGGAATTACAAGGTTTTAGGGTAAAAAACAGGCTGAAGAGCATTAAATATAAAGCAATTTCTCACATTAAATTAGGGAGAAAAAATGTGCAGGAACCATAAGATTTTTAGTAAATTGAGTGAGGTTAAGTCAGAGTTGTGACAAATATAAGCACTTCACTATCACAACTCTCGCTATCACCAACACAGCTTGTATCCTGTTATTCCAAGCCTATTGATGAGTGTTAAATCATGTCCGAAATGTACACCACCTATGCAAAGCAATACGACTCTGCTGCTCGCGATAATATTTATAATGCCCTATTAGAACGCCCATCAACCATAGCCTTACTTGATGATGTGAATGGGCTCGACATTGTCGACCTTGGTTGTGGATCAGGTATTTACGCGCAATGGTTTATTGACCAAGGTGCAAACAAAGTGACTTGTACGGATCTGTCTCAAGATATGGTCGACTTAGTTAACGCTAAGCAAATCCCAAATGTGACTGCTTACGCGCAAGATGCCGCACTTGGTTTACCTAAAGAAGCTGATAACAGCGCTGATGTCATCGTGTGCCCATTAGTACTGCATTACATTGAAGATCTAAAACCTGTCTTTGATGACATTTATCGCGTTCTAAAACCGGGCGGCTACATCGTGTTTTCCACTCACCACCCATTTGCGGATTTCGAGTGCACCCTTTCAGGTAACTACTTTGAGCGCGAATTCATTCAAGAAGAGTGGAACACGGTCGGCACACCCGTTCAGGTAAGCTTCTACCGCCGTTCATTAACCGAGCTTTGCCAAGCTGTCAGCCAATCTGGTTTGCTGATTTCACAAATCACTGAAGGGACAATCGACGAGAAGGCCAAGGCCATCTCTGAAGAAACGTACGAGCGCCTATCGAAAAACGTTAACTTCATCTTTATGCGTTGTGAAAAAGTGTCTGCCTAGCCCGCAAGTAAATCGCGTGTGTCTTTGATTGCGTCAAAGGCACTTTTTATCTTCCTAACCATCTCAACTCAGCACCCGCTCAACTGAACAAAAAATAAACTTTTCTCGTCCATACCTTGTATTCGATTCGATCTTCTTGTAATTTCAACTGACCAACCAATCGGTCAGCCTTCGAATTTAGGGGATACTATGAGCCATAATCTAGACCTTGAACCAAACACGTCGAGCACCAACGACATGGATCAAATGTTCAACCGACAAAAAGATCACTACCGCAATAATGTTAATCCTACGCTTGAGCAGAGAAGAGAAAACCTCTCAGTACTAAAAGCGTTGTTAATACGTTATCAAGAGCAATTGATTGAGGCAGTATCTGAAGATTATGGCCATCGAGCAAAGCACGACAGCTTGATTGCTGATATCACCCCTTCTCTTCACCAGATCAATTACAGCGTGAAGAACCTTAAGAAGTGGTTGAAGCCATCGCGCCGCAAAGCTGGTTTGATGCTAACGCCAGCAAAGATCACGGTTCATTATCAACCTGTGGGCGTTGTGGGCATCATTGTTCCATGGAACTTCCCAGTCATGCTCTCTTTAGGGCCTCTGATCACAGCGTTAGCAGCGGGCAACACGGCGATGCTTAAGATGTCGGAGTTTACTCCAGCGACCAACCGAGTTTTAAAAGCGATGTTGGCCGAAGGCTTTAGTGAAAATCAGGTCGCTATTATCGAAGGCGAAGCTGACGTTTCCGCTAAATTTAGCCAACTGCCGTTTGACCATATCCTTTTCACAGGTTCAACCGCTGTGGGTAAACACGTTATGAGGGCAGCGGCTAACAACTTAACGCCAGTAACTTTGGAATTAGGCGGCAAATCTCCAACCATCATTGCCCCTGACTTTGATGTGGCGGACGCTGTTGAACGTATCCTGTTTGCCAAGAGCTTAAACGCTGGCCAAATATGTGTAGCGCCTGATTACATCTTATTGCCGCGAGAAAAAACGGATGAGTTCATCACAGCCTATAAGCGTTATTTCAAGAAGCTTTATAAAGCAGGTATTGAGAGCAAAGACTTAACCTCAGTGATCAACATGCGCCAATACAATCGCTTGAAAGGTGTCATTGAAGACGCACAAGCCAAAGGCGCGGTTATTCACACGGTAACCGAACAAGCACAGGACGATGTAAACCACAGAATGACGCCGCACCTTCTCACCGAAGTGAACGATGAGATGCTCGCGATGCAAGAAGAGCTGTTTGGTCCTGTTTTGCCTATCGTGCCTTATGATACCATCGAAGAAGCAATCAACTACATCACAGCAAGAGAACGCCCACTGGCTCTGTACCTAATGAGCCATAATAAAGAAACCCAAGACAAGTTTTTATCAGACACGCACTCTGGCGGCGTGTGTATTAATGATTCTTTGGTGCATGTGGCTGCAGAAGACGCGCCATTCGGTGGCATCGGCCCTTCAGGCATGGGACACTATCACGGCATTGAGGGCTTCAAGACCTTTAGCCATGCCAAAACCGTTCTAAGCAGAGGAAAAATCAACTTCACCAAGTTAATGCATCCTCCTTACAACAACCCAATCAAGAAACTGATGTTCAAAGTACTCAATAGATGATCACCAAAAGACAAAAAATCCTAGATGCTGCACTCCTGCTCTTCTCTCAACAAGGGCTAGAGGGCACATCTACCGGACAAATAGCGAAAACAGCCGGCGTGGCAAAAGCGACGTTGTTTCACCACTTCGAGAACAAATCTCTATTGATTGATGAGCTGTTTCGCGAGCTGAAGCTAGAGCTATTCTCGACCCTTCAACCGCACACTTATGTGGCAGTAGAAGATCGCTATCAAGCCTTTAAGTTCATGTGGATCACAGGAATTGAATGGGCATTAGAGAATCCGGTTGCGATGAAGTTCTTTACCAATGTTCATTTCGACCCAACGACTCAAACTCGAGAAGTGATTGTTTCACAGATGTTCGCATCGCTAGACGAGATCATTTTGAAAGGGCAACAAGATGGTGAATTGATGGTGTTGGACATTAACCTTGTTAGACACTTCATCCATAGCCACTTTCTGATTTGTGCAAACTGGCTGATTGAACAAAGCGAGTCTCCACCAGAGCAAACATCGAAGTACATCAACGATAGTTTTGATATGTGTTGGCGAGCTGTCGGCGGACAAAACCTGTAATTTGCACATTATTTGAAGCTCTTGCTTTCAAAGAACACTCTAAAGCTCCTCATAGTTATATAGGCGCTTTAATTATTTGGATACATTTTAATCACATCACCATATTGACTTTAAGCACCTTCTTTCAGTACCATCCCACCATCATTTCAAAAGAGAATAACGCCATAATGAAGTACTAACATCCTGACATCCGATTTATTTTTATAAAAATCATTTGGACACTCGGGGTTAGTAGGCGTTACTTCGTCATCTATTTTCGCGACAAATCAAGCTCTTAAAGATCCGTTTTTTGACAAGCTACATCTTTAAGCTCAGCACCTTAAAGACAGAAATCAGATCAGCACTCTATTTCCTATCTTTGATTGGTACGCTACCTAAGTAACGTCTTTGGCGATCTATACATAGAATTCTGTGTAGGGTTCTATATAGAAAAAGCGCCTCACCCCTTTTACTCGTTTACACGTAAAGGGAGGTATTTCTATGCCTACTATATTAGCCAATAATCTCTCATTCCAACTCGATACTGGTGAGTGGTTATTCAAAGAGATCACCTTTAATTTGAGCACTCGCCTCACCGGCCTAGTCGGAAGAAATGGGGCTGGAAAATCATTGTTGCTTTCATTGCTCGTTGGACAAATACAGCCCACAACAGGTAGTGTTTCGCGCCAAGGTTCAATCGGCTTTTACTCTCAGTTACCATCAAAGCTACTGGATGCCAACATCACCATCGCTGACTTCTTAGGGCTCACCGAAAAGTTGGAAGCATTAAGCGCCATAGAACAAGGTAGCTGTGAATTGCAGCACTTCAATATCATTGGCGATGATTGGGATCTAGAGACACGTACCCAGCAGTTGCTAGGTGCATTAAAGATCACTCGTGATTTGAACACGCCCTGTTGCTCTTTGAGTGGTGGACAACTCGCCTTGCTACAGCTTCATCAGCTGTTCGTATCAAATAACGACATACTGATCCTCGATGAGCCTTCGAACCATTTGGATAACGATGGACGCAATTGGCTACTAGAACAATGCCAGTTGTTTGAAGGTAAGGTACTTGTCGTCAGCCATGATCGAAGCTTAATGAGACAAATGGAGGGGA
>NZ_JADDYK010000051.1:26297-45464 GCF_015163615.1 Vibrio sp. OPT18 | reverse complement strand
TCTACCACCTCAACAGCTTGGGTGTGCGTTTCTATAAAGGAAATTATGATGATTACTTCAAACAAGTGTCTAGCCAAAGCGAAGCGCTAGAGAAACAGATTGCGCATCATAAGTCCGAAAAGAAACGACTCGAGCGTCAAGCTCAAGCCAACAAGGAAAAGGCACAGCAGCGAGAATCTCAGGGAAACCGACTCAGAAAGTCAGGTAGCCAACCCAAGATCTTATTGGATGCGATGAAAGATAAAGCAGGACAAAGCCAAGCCGCGTCTGCGACAAGCCAAAGGAATCTCATTGACCAAAACCAACATAAACTTCAGTCGCTTAAAGAACAAAAGGAACGGCTGAAACCACAAGCTTTGTATCTACAACAAAGTAAAAGCAGTAAAAAGAGCTCTTTGTTAACCGTTGAAAACTGCCGCCTTATTTACGGCTCTGGTGCGCCCATCAGTTTCTCTTTATCACAAGGGGAACGGTGTTATCTAACCGGTGCTAACGGGTGTGGAAAATCGACACTGTTAAAAGCGATTCACGGTCAACACGCCAATTATAAAGGCTCGATTAAGCGCTTGGGGGCGACCGTCTATTTAGATCAACACTTTGGACTGTTAGACGCTAACGAGGCGATGTTCGATAGCTTAATGACGCACAGCTTTGGACTAACAGAGAGCGACGCGCGAACCCTGCTAGCGGGAATTGGATTCAGGCGAGACTCGGTATATCGAAAAGTCGCTCACCTCAGTGGTGGCGAGAAAATGAAGTTGGCGATGTTGATCGTCAGTCATAAACAAGATGCCCCACTTCTTTTGCTTGATGAACCAGACAATCACTTGGACATAGACTCAAAGCAAATATTGGCTTCGGCTCTGCGTGAATACCAAGGTGCGTTCATCTTGGTCAGTCATGATAGCGATTTTGTTCAGGAGGTCGGCGTTAGCCAAAACCATATACAGCTTTAACCTTCGTAAATTCGTTCACTTAGTTTAGTTAGGCGAGTATTCTTCCGGATACTCGCCTTTCTTGATTGAGACAAGTAAACTACGCGCCTCGAACATCTATTCATAAGGCTAAGGTTTGCATACTCTAGAACAATTAAAATCAGGGCAACTCAAAGGTATTAAACGCTTAAAACTATCAGAAGGTCTCACCGAGTTTCCTCTAGAAATCATAGAGCTTGCAGATTCTCTTGAGATCCTAGACCTTTCAGGTAATCAGCTGTCAGACCTACCAGCCGAGTTATCACAGCTAACTAACCTGTGTATCATCTTCGCGTCGAATAACCTGTTTACGCACCTACCTGATGTTCTAGGTACTATTCCTAAGCTCGAAATGGTTGGCTTCAAAACCAACCAAATCAAAACCGTTAGCGAGCAGTCTCTGCCTTCTCAACTACGTTGGTTAATCCTGACCGACAATGAGATTGAGGCTCTGCCTAGCTCACTAGGTGAAAGACCACGACTACAGAAACTGGCATTGGCGGGTAACAAGATTCGCGTGTTACCAAAAAGCATGGAAAACCTATCCAACCTTGAACTGGTTCGCCTGTCTGCAAACCAGTTGACTGAATTCCCTGAGTTCCTTATTAAGCTACCAAAACTTGCTTGGTTAGCATTTGCGGGTAACCCGTTTTGCAAACACCCTAGCAGCTTAGATAGCGTGCCTGCTGTAAGCTCGCAATGCTACTCACTGAATCAAGTACTTGGTCAGGGTGCATCTGGCGTAATTTCACATGCTAACTGGGTGAACGGCGATTTTGATTTCCCACAGGAAGTCGCTGTAAAAGTATTTAAAGGTGAAGTGACAAGCGACGGTTACCCACACGATGAACTCGAAGCTTGTTTGCAGGCTGGTTATCATAGCAATCTAGTGAAATCGATAGCTCAAGTCGATGAACAAGACTATCTCGCGCTGGTGATGGAGCTTATCCCAAGCAACTATTACAACCTAGGCTTACCTCCGACTCTTGAAAGCTGTACTCGCGATACGTTCAATGAAGGCTTCGAGCTTTCCATTGCTCAGATCAATAGCATTACAGAGCAGATGATTGATGTGTTTGAACACCTTCATGCCAACAAAGTCTGTCATGGTGATCTATACGCTCACAACACTTTAGTGAACGAACAAGGTCAGATGATCTTTGGTGACTTTGGCGCTGCGACTATCTACGGCTACCTAACTGAAGAACAGCAACAAGGTATTCGCCGAATTGAAGCACGTGCATTGAAGTACTTTATTGAAGACCTACTGACGATTTGTGCAAAGCAAGATCAAGACAGCGAGCTTTATACTCAACTAGCGAACTTCAAAGCTTAACGGCTTAACTTAATAGCTTAATAGCTTAATAGCGCGATGATTAGAAGTAATCGGTCGAATTGAAAACAACAAAGCCAACATCACTGTTGGCTTTGTTATTCTTATTACATCACTCACTTTATTGGGCAAGCAAGGTCGGTTAAAAAGGGTTAACGCTCAGCCTGCACCAATTTCAGATACGAATGCAGCTCACCATTTTTATATTCCACCGCAGAGTGAATGTTGAGATCAGCACGAGCCACAACAGCAAACTGGTAGCGATTCTCGCCCTTCAAAATCTCGACGTGTAACAACCCACCTTTTAGTTGCCACTGCCCTGTTGTTTCAAATCGGTCGAACAAACGATATTCAATCAAAGAACCGTCAGCATTGAAGTGCACTTCAGTGATGTAACCGCCGGGACAACTCTTCACCCAAACTCGATTCTCGATATCACTGACCGTAAAGTCACGCTTTGTATCACGCCACGCTAGAAAGCATTCGCTATCATAAAGAGCAATGTCGAGATCAGTTCTAGAGATTAACGGCTGCTCAGTCTGCTCACGACAATAAAGTTGGAGCAAAATTTGTTGAGCTGCACCATTCTGTAATTCACTCATTGTGACTTCCCTTTCTCATTGCTCTGCGTTAGACGCGGTATTGATCAACCAATTCTATTTAAAGCGGGCTACACAAGCTCGTAAGAAACCACATACAGCTGAGAGATACCCGGATAGATATCTTGAATCACGTCTTTCAATACTTGCAGCGTCATGTTCTCTTGCTGAGCATGGAACTCACCTAAGTCATCAAACAAAATTGGCTCAACACTGATGATCTTAAGATTACAGAACACACGGCCTTGCTCTAGCGTTGATACTTCCACAACACTGCCTGGCTGGTAGTCACGCTCAGATTCATCGCGAATAGTAATCGTCTTCTTACCAGATAGTATGTCAGTTTCAAAACGTTCGAAGAACGTCATAGTGGTCGGTGCGGTCATTTATTTCGGTCGCTTAACATTTAAAGGTTAGGTAGATGTTTATATACCAGAATGCGTGTTCAAGCGAATAAAAATTAGATGCGAGATGCGAGATGCGAGATGCGAGATGCGAGAAAATATGGCAAAGCCAAATTACAGGCAATAAAAAAGGAGAACCGAAGTTCTCCTTTTCTTAAACCTTTAAGCTAACTCTAAATTATAGAGATGCTTTCGCTTTTTCAACTAGAACAGCAAATGCTGCTTTGTCGAATACTGCGATGTCAGCAAGAATCTTACGGTCGATCTCGATAGATGCTTTCTTAAGGCCATTGATGAAACGGCTGTAAGATAGACCATTTTGACGAGATGCCGCGTTGATACGTGCAATCCAAAGTTGACGGAATTGACGTTTCTTGTTGCGACGGTCACGGTAAGCGTATTGACCAGCTTTGGTAACTGCTTGGAAAGCTACGCGGTAAACACGTGAACGTGCTCCGTAGTAACCTTTAGCTTGTTTTAGAACTTTCTTATGACGTGCACGAGCTTGTACACCACGTTTTACGCGAGGCATTATGCTTCTCCTAAACTAAACGAATTTATAAACTAAAAAGAATTAAGCGTATGGCATCATACGTAGAACTTGAGCAACTTCACATTTAGGAAGGATCGAGTTCGGACGTAGCTGACGCTTGTTCTTAGTAGTACGCTTAGTCAGGATGTGACGTTTACCAGCGTGCTTAAACTTAATACCACCAGCAGTTTTCTGGAAACGCTTAGCAGCACCTTTGTTGGTTTTCATCTTAGGCATGATGAATAACTCCGCATTGTTGAGTTGTTAATAACATAGTAATTAGGGCGAATAAAACCCCGCAACCTGAGGCTGCAGGGTTCAATTACTTGCAAAGCCGTTAATTACTTCTTTTTAGGGGCCAACACCATGATCATCTGGCGACCTTCAATTCTCGTTGGGAAAGATTCGACTACTGCAAATTCTTCAGTATCCGCTTTCAAACGATTAAGAACGTCAACACCGATTTCTTGGTGAGCCATTTCGCGGCCACGGAAGCGAATTGTTACCTTCACTTTGTTGCCGTCTTCTAGGAAACCAGTCAGGTTGCGTAGTTTTACCTGATAGTCTCCAATATCAGTTCCAGGTCGGAATTTAATTTCCTTGATCTGAACCTGCTTTTGCTTCTTTTTCTGCTCTTTCGCAGCTTTGCTCTTCTCGAAGAGGAACTTACCGTAGTCCATCACACGACAAACTGGCGGCTCGGCGTTAGGGCTGATCTCTACAAGATCCATACCAGCTTCATTTGCAGCTTCCATCGCTTCAGCGATTGATACTACACCAACAGCTTCGCCGTCTGCGCCAGTTAGACGCACTTCACGAACGCCACGAATGTCACCGTTTAAACGGTGCTGGTTTTGTTTGGCCGGTTGTTGGCCACGTCTTCCGCCTTTAATAGCTATTCCTCCAGATTGAGCTTACGGCTTGAAACCTCGGCTTGGATGTATGAAATAAAGTCATCCACTTTAAATTTGCCAAGGTCCTTACCTTTACGTGTACGTACTGCAATTTCGCCGGCTTCCATTTCTTGGTCACCACACACAAGCATGAACGGTACACGTTTCAAAGTATGTTCGCGGATTTTAAAGCCAATCTTCTCATTTCTCAAGTCTGCTTTGACTCTAAATCCACTTTTTTGCAGTTTTTTCGTAATTTCTTGTACATATTCAGACTGTTTGTCTGTAATGCCCATTACAACTGCTTGTTCTGGCGCCAACCACGTTGGGAAGAAGCCAGCGTATTCTTCAATAAGAATACCGATGAAGCGTTCTAGTGAACCTAAAATCGCGCGGTGGATCATAACTGGCGTGTGACGCTCGTTATCTTCACCTACGTAAGTAGCACCTAAACGTTCTGGTAATGCAAAATCGAGCTGCACTGTACCACATTGCCAAGCGCGGTCCAAACAATCATGCAAAGTAAATTCAATCTTAGGTCCGTAGAACGCACCCTCGCCTTCTTGAATCTCGTATGCAATGTCCATTGCCTCTAGCGCTTGCTTAAGGTCAGCCTCTGCACGGTCCCACATTTCGTCTGAACCTACACGCTGTTCTGGACGAGTAGATAGCTTAACAACGATGCTTTCGAAGCCGAAAGTTGTGTAAGTATCGTAAACCATTTCAATACAAGCTTTAACTTCTTGTTGAACTTGGTCTTCAGTACAGAATACGTGAGCATCATCTTGAGTGAAGCCACGAACACGCATAATGCCGTGAAGTGCGCCAGACGGCTCGTTACGGTGACATGAGCCGAACTCAGCCATACGTAGCGGTAGATCACGGTAAGATTTCAAACCTTGGTTGAAGATTTGAACGTGACCAGGACAGTTCATTGGCTTGATAGCGTATTCACGGTTCTCTGAAGAAGTTGTGAACATCGCTTCAGCGTACTTATCCCAGTGACCAGAGCGTTCCCAAAGAACACGGTCCATCATTAATGGGCCTTTAACTTCTTGGTAATCGTACTCAGTCAGTTTTTGACGAATAAATACTTCTAGCTCACGGAAGATAGTCCAACCGTTGTGGTGCCAGAACACCATGCCTGGTGCTTCTTGCTGCATGTGGAATAGGTCAAGCGCTTTACCGATTTTACGGTGGTCACGTTTAGCCGCTTCTTCTAGACGCACAAGGTGAGCTTTAAGCGCCTTCTTGTCGTGGAATGCAGTGCCGTAGATACGTTGAAGCATCTTGTTGTCACTGTTACCACGCCAGTATGCACCCGCTACGTTAAGTAGAGTGAAGTGCTGGCAGAAGCTCATGTTAGGCACGTGTGGACCACGACACATATCGATGTATTCTTCGTGATGGTACAGGCCTGGACGATCGTCTTTAGAAACGTTCTCGTCCAAGATTTCAATCTTGTAAGTCTCGCCGCGAGCTTCGAATGCGTCGCGCGCTTCCTGCCAGCTAACTTTCTTCTTAACAACCTGGTACTTGGTCTTCGCTAGCTCTTTCATACGCTTTTCGATCTTTTCTAGATCTTCTTGCGTTAGAGAATGCTCAAGGTCGATATCGTAGTAGAAACCGTTATCGATAGTAGGACCGATCGCCATTTTCGCTTCTGGAAAAAGCTGCTTAACCGCGTGGCCTAAAAGGTGAGCACAAGAGTGACGAACGATCTCAAGGCCATCAACTTCATCTTTAGCTGTGATGATTTCAAGGCTTGCATCGTTTTCGATAAGATCACAAGCATCAACACGCTCGCCGTCTACACGACCAGCAATGGTTGCTTTCGCAAGACCAGGACCGATTGATAGGGCAACATCTAGAGTTGATACAGGGTTGTCAAATTGACGCTGACTACCGTCAGGAAGAGTAATAATTGGCATTATTTGTCCTTTACAGTGGTGTTGCACACCAAGCAACACATGAAAATGTTTAATATATGTTTGTCAGTCAACGAGTATGTTGACCGGAGATATATGCATAATAAATATACCCACATAGAAGCAAATACAGATGCCCCACTTGTGAGTAGCCGAACATTGTAACGAAATTATATGAAATGACAATGACAGAGCGAACCCGCAGCTCTACAACGGCTTCATTGAATAAGGTTAACCATGCTTGTGATGACTTACCTGCTCTCCAGTAATTACCAAGCTGCATCAACTAAACAACTGCACCCTACTTGTTCCGAGTTCGCTGATGCAACTTATCTCTTACAAACGAGTTATTTAGAACTAAGCTATATAGAAGCAACGGAATGCAGATGAGGTGTATATGGAGAAACGGGCTACTTGTATATCGCTCATACGACCTTTACCGCTAATAATAGCCGCCATGTTTTCTGCGTCAAACGCATGGGCCAACAAAGATTACGGCCCCTTAATCAGTTATACCCAAGCACCACTGCAGTCGGTTCGTCTCACCCCGTCGCTCCGTTCAGGCTTCCCTCTTGAAGAGAATAAGGTTGAAGTATTTACAGCCTTAACTGCTGCGAGTATCTGGGCTCACTCCCACGACTATCACTTAGACTATTATCAAAACCAACTTCAAACAGGCCTACGATGGCAATTGACCACAGCGTGGCAAGTAGAGCTCAATTACCGCTGGTTATACGCCGCCAATAATCATCTCGACAAAATCACCATTAACTTTCACGACCTATTTAGCATCGACCAAGCAGGTCGAGATCAGAAAAACAGACACCAATTCGACATATATGCACCAGACCATGGCGTCAATAATCGAGACTTCTCCGGCGACACATTGACTAGCGCTTTCACGCTCTACACCCAGTATCAGATCATAGATATAGAGAACCATGGATTATCTTTTGGTGTATCCCTTTATCACAACAACGTCAGCCACGGTGCATTTAAGGGAAACAGCACCGAACAAAGCGCTCAACTCAATTATGCATACCAACTCGACATCAATACCTTCTATACAAGCTTAGGGTTAGCGAATCAGTCCAGTAGAGAAGCGGAGAATAGCTTTTCACATAAGAAGACAACATGGTCATGGATGGGCGGCTATCAACTCACACTATTTGAAAACCATGAGTTACACCTCGAATACCGTTGGTATGAAGGCGCAGAAGATGGTGACACTGAGTTTTCAGAAGCCGCGAATGAAATGATGTTTGGCTATCGCTATCTGATGCAACGCTCGGCAGTTGAGATCTCCATAATCGAGAACATCTTCAACATGGACAACTCCACCGATGTTGCCTTTCAATTGGCCTATCGGCACCAGTGGTAAACCCATTTCAGAACGGGATAGATAGTAGAATCAAAAAAGCCGAACGGTTAAGTTCGGCTTTAGAAATCGTACTGTCTTTATTAATAGACAGAGCGACTACTAACAGATAGATAACTACGCACTCATGATTCTTGATACAGCGTTGCGAATGTCTGAGTCGGCCGCGTTAGCAGGTAAGCTGAATGAGATGTATTGGTCGCCACGGAAGCTCATTGAGCGGTCGATTTCTGCTAGGCAGTGAACCATAGAACCATCTACGATGAATGACAGCTCGATCTCTTTGTTATTCATAAAGCCGCCGCTGCGAAATTCAATCTCTTGGTAACAGCCAGAGCGAGAAGCAAAGCTGTTGCCTTTTAAGAAGCCCTTCTCTACGTCTGCTTTCACCATTGCCATGCCCGATGCTTCCACACCTTGGATAATTTTAGCGACTGTTGGCAGTGGATGAACGGAAATGAAATCACGGTCTTTAGGATCAATCGCGAAGCCGATATCTAGGTTGGTTTCAACCCACACATGGCATTGGTTCATTTGTGCGTTCAACGCGGTGACTGGCGTTTCATCATTCAGTTTAAGACGGAATGGCACCAATTTGGTTTCACCCGGTTGGATCACGAAAGGCTCTACGGCTTGAATACGACCCAGTGAAAAAGTTTCGTAGCTGGTGCTGTCTTCCGTTTCGACTTTTACTTCTGTATTGAGAACCAAGTTAATCAGGTCGATTTGTTGCTCAACGTCGCCACCAACAATGTGAACATTGCCAGACAACTCTCCACCTTGGAAAACTTCAATATTATCTAAGACGGTATCAACCTTTGCTGCACCAATGCCCAACGAGGCCTTTAATTTCTTAAACATATTATTTCCCTTTCTAATTATCTGATTTACGAATAGTTATTGCGTGACAATTTGCGACACTTGCCTCACAGAATCAAGCAATTTGCCCCATCTATGTTGAATAAGGTCACATTGCCCGAGGAAATGTTGAAATCGTTAAAAAATCCGTTACTCTATTTGTATAGTCAAATAAGGTTTCATTATGTCGAAAGCGCCGCTCTACCTTCAGATAAAACAGTTCATAGACGACAAAATTACCAATGGTCACTGGCCGGTGGGTTATCAAATCACCACCGAACTTGAACTCACCGAGCAGTTCAATGTGAGTAGAATGACAGTCAATAAAGCCATTCGAGATCTTGTGTCTGAAGGTAAGCTCATTAGGAAGCCAAGGCTTGGCACTTTTGTTTGTGAACCCGACGAAAAAGCGCAATCTCCGCTGCTTGATATCAACAACATCGCGCAAGAGATCAAAGACCGAGGCCAAACGTATACTAGCCAAGTTATCAAGCACGATAGCATCAAGGCTGATGAAAGCACGGCTACACGGTTAGGTGTGATGATTAACGCAGAAGTCTTCTATAGTGAAATCATCCACTTTGCGGACAATGCGCCGATACAATTGGAAGCGCGTTGGGTGAATTCTCAAGCCGCTCCAAAATACCTAGAGCAAGACTTTTCAACCTCTACACCCAACGAATACCTTTCAAAGAGCTGCCCGTTAAGTGCTATCGAGCACACGGTTGAAGCCATTATTCCAGACTCTCAAATCAGAACGTCACTAAAGCTATCTGAATCAGAGCCTTGCCTTCTTTTGAATAGAAGAACATGGAGCAAAGAGCGCCTCATCAGCTTTGCATTGCTCTACCATCCTGGCTCTAAGTACAAATTAAGCTCCAAGATACTTCTAGATTAAAGAACATCATCCTGATCGCCGATCACATTTTTGCAACATCAACTTGATTCGGGTCAGCGTTTAGCCTATTTATTTGTATATACATTTAATGTTTAGCAAAGATCTAGGTGAATATGAATTTGATCCTCAAAAACGCACGAGTGGTCTCCATGAGTTCGGGAGCCGACGGTTATCAGCCCTCTTCCCCTCAAGATATCGTTATCGAAGATGGTAAGATCGTGTCTATCTCTTGTTCAAACCACGAAGTACATGCTTCTGAGGTAGAACAACCGAGCACTGATGGCTCTGCGGATTACATCACCTATGATTGCAAAAACAAGCTCGTCACCCCAGGGCTGATTGATTGCCACACTCACCTCGTATTTGCAGGCAATCGCGCCAACGAATTTGAACAGCGTTTGAATGGTGTCTCTTACACCGACATCGCCAAACAAGGCGGCGGGATTCTTGCGACAGTCACTGCAACACGCGCAGCACAAGAGTCTGAACTGGTTGAAATGGCACTACCGAGACTTGATGGACTACTAAGAAGTGGCGTAACCAGCATCGAAGTAAAATCGGGCTATGGTTTAACTCTTGAAGATGAGCTCAAGATGTTACGTGCAGCCAAAGCGTTAGAGAATCATCGCCGAATTAAGATCACTACCACTCTCCTTGCAGCGCATGCTGTGCCACCTGAATATAAACAACAACCAGATCGTTACATAGATCTGGTTTGCCAAGAGATCATTCCTAAAGCTGCGGAGCAAGGGCTCGCCGATGCCGTTGACGTGTTCTGCGAGTCTATCGGCTTCAACCTAGAACAAACCGAACGAGTCTTTGCAGCCGCCAAAGCACATGGGCTCACGATTAAAGGCCACACTGAACAACTTTCGAATATGGGTGGCAGCGCACTTGCAGCAAAATACGGCGCACTCTCTGTCGACCATGTTGAATACCTTGATGAAACCGGAGTAAAAGCACTGGCAGAATCAGGCACAGTCGCCACCTTATTACCCGGTGCTTTCTACTTCTTGAAAGAGACTCAACAGCCACCTGTTGCTTTACTTCGTGAACACAAAATCCCAATGGCGATCGCGACCGACTTAAACCCCGGCACTTCACCCTTTGCTGATTTAACGCTGATGATGAACATGAGCTGCACCCTGTTTGGCACGACACCTGAAGAAGCATTGCGTGGTGTAACTTGTAACGCTGCCGCTGCCATTGGCGAGTCACAAACCAAAGGCAAAGTCGAAATCGGTTATGCCGCAGATTTAGCTATCTGGAATATCGACCACCCTGCCGATCTAAGCTATCAAGTCGGTGTTCCTCATCTGCATAAACGCATTGTTAGTGGCGAGGTGTGTCATGACTCAATCTAAATCCAACGGTATCCAAGAGAACGCAACTACCGTGCATAACTTTGTGTGGACCGGACGTAATGATCTTGAAGATGGCGTACTCGGTACTCGCGTTCATCACATTACCAAGCAAGTACAAAATAGTGACTTAAGTGACGAGCTGACTGACAGCGCTATCGCCTTGGTTGGCTTTGCCAGCGATGCCGGTGTTGCAAGAAATAAAGGACGTGTGGGCGCGAAACAAGCACCTAACTTGATACGCCAAGCTCTGGCGAATATGGCTTGGCACAACGACGCACGCATCGCCGATCTCGGTGATATCGAGTGCAATGATGGTCAATTAGAAGTCAGCCAAAAACAGTGTGCTTCTGTGATTGCCAATGCCTTAGCAACCAACAAAGTGATTACCCTTGGCGGTGGTCACGAAGTGGCTTGGGCGTCGTTCCAGGGACTTGCTGAGCATTTACATAAAACTGAACGCCTTCACAAAGACCAGCCTGAACGCAAACCTAAGATAGGCATCGTTAACTTTGATGCTCACTTTGATCTTCGTGAATTTGAAAGCGACATCGCCGATGTCAAACCGAGCTCAGGCACGCCTTTTAACCAGATCAGCGATTACTGCCACACACATCAATGGCCGTTTCATTACGCTTGTCTTGGCGTTAGCGCGGCTAGTAATACCAAAGCGCTGTTTAACAAAGCTGACCAATTGGGCGTTTGGTATGAACACGACCGCAACATGACCCAAGTAAACCAAGTCGCTCAACTGGTTAAGTTGCAAAAATTCATCGCTGAGTGTGATTACCTCTATCTCACTATCGACCTTGATGTTTTCCCCGCAGCTACTGCGCCGGGCGTAAGTGCACCAGCGGCAAGAGGCGTGAACCATGAAGCGCTTGCTCCTTTTTTAGAACAGATTTTCCAACACAGTGAAAAACTCATTATCGCGGACATTGCAGAATATAACCCGGACTACGACGTCGATGGCCAAACGGCTCGATTGGCAGCTCGTTTGTGTTGGGATATTGCCAGTGCAATGGCCAGCGGCTAATCCAGCTATACCGATAACTACAACTACAACGATATAACGTGAAACAGAAGGAATTCCAAAATGACGGAACACCACAACAGTGACCCTCGTCTCGACACGACTCGCGAAATTCGCGCACCTCATGGCACCACTTTGCGCGCTAAATCTTGGTTAACAGAAGCACCACTGCGTATGCTCATGAATAACCTAGACCCTGATGTGGCAGAACACCCACATGCACTGGTTGTGTATGGCGGTATTGGTCGCGCTGCACGTGATTGGAAATGTTATGACAAGATTGTGGAAGTATTAGAGCGTTTAGAAGACGACCAAACGTTACTTGTTCAATCAGGTAAACCTGTAGGCGTGTTCCCGACTCATAAAAACGCACCTCGCGTACTAATTGCTAACTCGAACCTTGTTCCACACTGGGCGAACTGGGAACACTTCAACGAGCTCGATAAAGAAGGCTTGATGATGTACGGCCAAATGACCGCAGGCAGCTGGATCTACATTGGTTCACAAGGCATCGTTCAAGGTACTTATGAAACCTTTGTCGCGATTGCCAAGAAGCACTTCCAAGGTGAAGCAAACGGCAAATGGGTTCTAACGGGCGGTCTTGGTGGCATGGGCGGCGCTCAACCTCTTGCTGCAACGATGGCTGGCTTCTCAATGATCGCCGTAGAATGTGATGAATCACGAATCGACTACCGCTTGCGTACTGGCTATGTAGACAAAAAAGCCACCAGCTTAGATGAAGCGATGGCAATGATTAAAGAGTCAGACACACCTATCTCAGTTGGTTTATTAGGTAATGCCGCAGACGTATTCCCAGAGTTAGTTGAACGCAATATCACACCTGACGTGGTGACTGACCAAACATCTGCCCACGATCCTCTTAACGGCTACTTGCCGCAAGGTTGGACGATGGAGAAAGCCGCACAAGAGCGCACCATTGATGAAGCAAAAGTGGTGAAAGCCGCTAAGCAATCTATGGCGATTCAAGTTCAAGCAATGCTAGACCTCCAATACCGTGGCGCTGCAACAGTAGATTACGGCAATAACATTCGCCAAATGGCACTGGAAGAAGGCGTAGAAAACGCGTTTGATTTCCCAGGTTTCGTTCCTGCTTATATTCGACCTTTATTCTGCGAAGGTATTGGTCCGTTCCGTTGGGCTGCGTTGTCTGGTGACCCAGAAGACATCTACAAAACAGACCAAAAAGTAAAAGAACTGATTCCAGACAACCCACATCTACATAACTGGCTAGATATGGCGCGTGAACATATTCAGTTCCAAGGCCTACCAGCTCGTATCTGTTGGGTTGGATTGAAAGATCGTAAACTTTTAGGCCAAGCATTCAATGAAATGGTCAAAAATGGCGAACTGAAAGCACCGGTTGTTATCGGTCGTGACCACCTAGATTCAGGCTCAGTAGCAAGCCCGAACCGCGAAACAGAAGGCATGATGGATGGATCAGATGCAGTATCAGATTGGCCTCTATTGAATGCCCTTCTGAACACAGCTGGCGGCGCAACTTGGGTTTCTCTGCACCACGGTGGTGGCGTTGGTATGGGCTTCTCGCAACACTCAGGCATGGTGATTTGTTGTGACGGTAGTGAAGATGCATCACAGCGTATTGCTCGCGTACTTCATAATGACCCAGCAACCGGCGTTATGCGTCATGCAGATTCGGGTTACGATATTGCTAAGCAGTGTGCTAAAGAGCAGAAACTTGATTTACCTATGCTAAACGAAGAACTTCGTCGCCTTTAATGTCTGGAGAGAACATGTTGAACTTATTACTTAAACCAGGACTTCTTGGCCTATCTGAACTGCGTAAAATCAGCCGTAGCCCTGTGAACCTCTCACTGGATCCTGCAGCAATCCCGGATATTGAAGCGAGCATGCAGGTTGTCGAGCAAGTGATTGCTGAAGACCGCACTGTGTATGGCATCAACACGGGTTTTGGCTTACTAGCAAATACCAAAATAGCCCCTGAAGACCTCGAAGTTCTACAGAAAAGTATCGTACTTTCTCACGCAGCGGGCATTGGCAAATTTATGTCTGATGAAACCGTGCGTTTGATGATGGTATTGAAGATTAACAGCTTGTCTCGCGGTTACTCGGGTATCCGCCTCAAAGTGATTAACGCTCTTATCGATCTTGTGAACGCGCAGGTTTACCCATGTGTTCCACAAAAAGGATCAGTAGGTGCCTCTGGAGATCTTGCTCCCCTCGCCCACATGAGTACCGTTCTGCTAGGTGAAGGCCAAGCACGCCACAACGGCAAGATCATCACTGGCTTAGAAGCAATGCAGATCGCAGGCCTTGAGCCAATCACGTTAGCGCCGAAAGAAGGCTTAGCACTATTAAACGGCACACAAGCATCGACTGCATTTGCATTAGAAGGTCTGTTCGCAGCGGAAGACTTGTTCGCGTCTGCGACTGTGTGTGGTGCAATGTCTGTTGAAGCTGCACTCGGTAGTCGTCGTCCGTTTGACCCTCGTATACACCGCGTTCGTGGTCATCGTGGTCAAATGGATGCAGCCCTTGCATACCGCCATATGCTTGATCAAAAGAGTGAGATTGGTGAGTCACACACTTGCTGTGAAAAGGTTCAAGACCCTTACTCGCTGCGTTGTCAGCCTCAAGTGATGGGTGCCTGTTTACAGCAAATTCGTAATTCAGCAGAAACGTTAAACGTTGAAGCGAACTCGGTATCGGATAACCCACTGGTATTTGCTGAAGACGGCGACATTATTTCAGGTGGTAACTTCCACGCAGAACCTGTGGCAATGGCAGCCGATAACCTAGCACTTGCGATTGCAGAAATTGGTAGCCTTTCTGAACGAAGAATGGCACTGCTGATTGATAGCGCACTAAGCAAACTTCCACCTTTCTTAGTCGATAATGGCGGCGTTAACTCAGGCTTTATGATTGCTCAAGTAACGTCTGCTGCTCTGGCAAGCGAGAATAAAACACTGGCACACCCAGCATCAGTCGACAGCCTTCCAACATCGGCAAACCAAGAAGATCATGTGTCTATGGCCACCTTTGCGGGTCGTCGACTTCGTGACATGGCAGAAAACACTCGTGGCATCTTGGCCGTTGAATACTTAGCAGCAGCACAAGGCTTGGACTTCCGAGCGCCAAACCTCTCTTCGCCTCGAGTAGAAGAAGCGAAACAGATTCTGCGTGAAAAAGTGAGCTTCTACGACAAAGACCGTTACTTCTCACCAGATATCGAGCAAGCGAACCTATTGCTCAAATTATCAGTGCACAATCACCTAATGCCAGAAGGTATTCTGTGTAGCTTTTAAGAGAGAAACAATCTGAACAACACCCATTAGAGTGTTATATAAACAAGGGCTATTGATTAGCCCTTGTTGCATTGAACCAAAGACCATATTCCCCTTAAAATCGTCACATACCATCCAACGTATTTATCTAATCGATTGATATATAAGCAAAGTTAACTGGATAGACCATTAGAGCGAAGTTAGTTAGCTATAATCCACCCCAGATTTGATGACTAATAGCGATACTATGTTTCTGACACCTTACTTTTCTACTGAAGACAATCAATTTCAATTCACTCGTGAACAAGCTAGCCACTTTGCTAAAAAAGTAGCCGCTGACTTCAACCCAATTCACGATGAAGACAACAAGCGCTTCTGCGTGCCTGGCGACCTTTTGTTTGCAGTTCTTCTGCAGAAAGAAGGCATCAACCAAAAAATGCGTTTTGATTTTTCAGGTATGGTTGGTAACGGTATTGCGCTAAGCGTTGACAACAAATGTGAGAAAGAAAGCTCACTGGTTGACGAGAAAGGCAAAGAGTACCTACACATGTCTTGTGAAGGTGAAAAGAGCCACGACCAAGCATTCATCGAGCACGTGGTAACAAACTACGTTAAGTTCTCTGGTATGAACTTCCCACACATCATGGTTCCTCTTATGGAAGAACAACAGATGATGATCAACTGCCAGCGTCCTCTTGTGATTTACGAGAGCATGGAAGTTGAATTTACTCGCCTAGACCTGTCTCACCCAGAAGTTGAATTCTCTGGCGCGACTTTTGATGTTGAAGGTAAGCGCGGTATCGTGACTCTGAACTTCGATTTCAAAGAAGATGGCGAAGTAGTCGGTAAAGGCGTGAAGCGCATGGTAGCAAGTGGCCTTAAGCCATACGACCAAGCTTCTGTAGACGACCTAGTAAACCGCTTCAACGAACGCAAAGAGATGTTTCTAGCTCAGTTCGCAGCTGCCGCTTAGTCAGTATCCTTATTTACACATCTCGATGTAAATAAGCTCTAGAACAAGATCAATAAAGCCCAGCTTGATAATCTCAAGCTGGGCTTTATTATTTCGATTATTAAGCTATTAAGCTATTAAGCTATTAAGCTATTAAGCTATTAAGCTATTAAAGCCTGCTCTCAAATCATCACTAAATCCAGCGCCTAACCTTCTGTTTGTAATCAACATATTCCGCACCGAATAATTGTTCTAGTGCTCGCTCTTCGGGTTTGATTTGGAAGTAATTCATGTAGATTACGAAGCCAAAGCTAAGTAGTACACTGAAGATATTCTGGAAGAAGTAGCCAAAGCAAAACAGTAGGATGAATAGCCCTAAGTACATTGGGTTTCGCGTGTAGCCAAAAATTCCACTGTCCACGACGGCTGAAGCGGTTTCGACTTTGATCGGGTTAACGGTGGTTTTCTGTTTTCGAAATTCCAATATCCCTGATACTCCAATCACACCACTCAATGTGACCCCGATACCTAACACAATCATTCCATAAGGCAATGCCAGTGTCCCTTGGCTCAACTGTTGAGCGCAGAAGTATGATGCTACGAATACAATAATGAACAGTGCAACTGGTGGTACTTTTAATTCTAGAAATTTCATACTTTTCCTTATTAACATTCCTTTGTTAGTTTAGAAAAAAGCCCAGCAATTGCTGGGCTAAATGTATTAGAGAATTTTTGCTAGCGCCTGTAATGGGTGAGCAAGCTTCTCACCTTCAAAACGCTTCACTTGGCTGCGGCAAGAATAACCCGTCACCAAACAACGATCTTTTGGTAAGTCCTGCATTTGAGGCTTCCAGCTTAAACCGTATATGTCTTTCGACATTTGCAGCTTATCGACTTCGTGGCCGAAAGTACCCGCCATACCACAACAGCCGACAGGAACGCTGGTTAACGCCGCACCAAAGTGTTTGAAGATAGTGCCCCACTCTTTTTCAGCATTCGGCATTTTGGTTTTCTCAGTACAGTGAGCAAACAAGTACCACATATCTTCACTTGCTGAACGTGCTTCGAACTCACCTAACGATGGCATTAACCATTCATGCACAGTAAGCACCTCAAAGTCGCCGCGCTTATCACCTAAGATCTCGACGTATTCATCGCGGTAACAAAGCACAAGAGCAGGATCAACACCGACCAAAGGAATACCAATATCCGCCACCATCGACAAGAAATCAGAAGTCGATTTCGCCTCACGTGCAAAACGATTTAAGAAGCCCTTGATGTGTAGCGCTTTACCATTCGGTTTGAACGGCAGCAGTACCGGTGTTTTGCCAAGCTTTTGAGCCAGAGTGACGAAGTCTTCAATCACCTCAGCATCATAGAAGCTAGTAAACGGGTCTTGCACGATCAGCACATGCTGTTTCTTCTGTTCAGAAGACAAGCCTTCTAAATACTGTAAATCGAAAAGTTGCAGCTCTTTACTTGCCAGGCGATTTTTAAGCGTAGGCACCGACATCAATGGTGCATCAACATAACCAACCGTTTTAGCCGTTGCCGTTTGTATCCACTTTTGACCCAACGCAGCGTTCACTACTTTTGGCGCTTTCGCCATCAGCGGCAGCATGGTTTCAATGTTGGCAACCAAATAGTCTTTTGCTGGGCGTTGGTAACGCGAGTAGTAGATGTTCAAGAATCGAGAACGGAAACTTGGTACATCGACTTTAATCGGACATTGACTCGCACACGCTTTACACGCCAAACAACCGTTCATCGCTTCATGAACTTCATGCGAGAAATCGTACTCATGGCGTTTGTTCATCGTATTGCGAACACGCTCAATCATAGTCTTAACGGGTGTGTTGTCTTTCAACGCTTCTTGCTCAAGGTCGAGAATATCAACGCCTTGTTCAGTCAGTTGACGTAACCACTCTCTTACCAAGCCTGCGCGGCCTTTTGGTGAGTGACGTCGGTCAGCCGTGACTTTCATTGAAGGACACATTGGTGAGCTCGTGTCGTAGTTGAAACACAAGCCGTTACCGTTACATTCCATTGCTTGCTTGAAGCTGTCACGAACTTGTACATCGATCTGACGGTCGTAAAAGCCACGCTTAGTATCGGTGACTTTCACCAATTCAGCATCGCTTTCTAACGGCGTACAGATTTTACCTGGGTTCATCTTGTTGTGCGGGTCGAATGCGGCTTTAACACGTCTTAATTCGGTAAATAGCTCTTCGCCGAAGAAGTCAGGACCATACTCAGAACGGAAGCCTTTACCGTGTTCACCCCACATCAAGCCGCCATATTTAGCCACCAGCTTAACCACTTCATCAGAGACTTCATGCATCAAGGCTTCTTGCATCGGATCACACAGATCCAATGCTGGACGAACGTGTAATACGCCCGCGTCAACGTGACCAAACATGCCGTAATTCAACTCTTTTGAATCGAGTAACACTCTAAATTCAGAGATGAAATCCGCCAAGTTTTCTGGTGGTACACAAGTATCCTCAGCAAAAGCGACTGGCTTAGCTCGGCCTTTCGCCGCACCCAATAAACCCACAGCTTTCTTACGCATGTTGTAGATTCGGCCAATGCTCGCCAAATCGCTACAAACTTGGAAACCAATCACGCCGGCTTCTTCGCTTTCAACCATGGTTTCAAGGCGTGCAGTCAGCGCTTGAACTTGCTGTTCAACTTCCGCTTCATCTTGGCCTGCAAACTCAACCATGTTGATGCCAAGCAT
>NZ_JADDYK010000051.1:0-26240 GCF_015163615.1 Vibrio sp. OPT18 | reverse complement strand
CTCTTTATTGGGAACATCAGTCAGCAGGTCACTCACGGTGTGCCAAACGATGTCTTGCTTCGCTAAGTTCAATACTCTTGAATCCACCGTTTCAACAGATAGGGCTTTCGCTTCCACCATGAACGGCGCATTACGCAACGCAGAATCAAACGTGTTGTATTTCACGTTAACCAGTGTGCGCGCTTTTGGAATCTTGGTTAGGTTTAACTTTGCTTCTGTGATGAATGCTAACGAGCCTTCAGCGCCACATAGAACGCGAGTCAGGTCAAAGCTGTCATCTTGTTCGTTGATTGCGTTCTTTAGGTCATAACCTGTTAAGAAGCGATTCAGCGGAGGGAATTTATCTAAGATTTGAGCGCGCTTGTCTCGACAAACCGCCTCAGTCACCGCAAGTGCATGGTGAGCGAATTCACCCTCAACGGGTAAGCCATGTGATAAATCAGATTCTAGACATGAACCATCTGCGAACACCGCTTGCAGCGACAATACATGGTCCGACGTTTTGCCGTACTTCAATGACCCTTGGCCCGAAGCATCGGTATTGATCATGCCACCCAAGGTTGCTCGGTTACTGGTAGAAAGGTCTGGAGAGAAAAAGTAACCATAAGGGCGAACAGCGTCGTTCAATTGGTCTTTAACGACACCAGACTGAACTCTTACCCAGCCTTCTTTCTCGTTAATCTCAAGAACCTTATTCATGTATCGCGATAGGTCAACCACGACACCTTTTGTTAAAGATTGTCCGTTGGTTCCCGTACCACCGCCACGAGGGGAAAAAGTCACGCGTTCGTAAGCGGATTTAGAAACCACTTTACCGATAAGCACAACGTCTTGCGTTGTTTTAGGAAGGATGACCGCTTGCGGCAATTGCTGATAGACACTGTTATCAGTCGCCACAGCCAAACGGCTAGAATATTGAGATTCAATGTCGCCAGTAAAGCCCGCTGTTTTTAGTTCATCTAAAAAGCGTACGACAACTGGATCGACATCAGCATTGAGTTGAAGTCTTGGTAACATTTGCTTCCTGCCCCTACTTCGCTGATCCTATCAGCATTGGGTTATCTGAGATTTTTAATAATTTTCTTTGAATTTGGTCACTTTACTACTATTAAGATCATATAAAAAGGTGATCAAATCAGAATCTCAGTGCAAGAATGGAGAAATAGTCACTTTCGTCTTAATTCAGTAGCAATATACTGAATAACATTTTGTTTAAGACATCTCCACGAGCACATCACAATGAAAAAAAACAAAACAGTCACAACTGAAGATATCCTTCTTAAACTATGCCAATCAGTCTCAAGCGTACTAACTTCAGCGACGGCTTCTCAGGTGTCCTATTCAGCCATGGTTCAAAAGATCAACAAGACAAGCCTAAAGCCAGACTTTGGTTGCTTCGTTCTGTTTGATGGCGGCTTTTCTGGTCTTGTTGTTATCAATTTTACGTCCAAAGCAGCGCTAGAGATCTACACCAATTACATGCGCAATATGGGCATGCCTGAAAACGAGCTTGCTGTGCTTCATACTTCAGACGAAGTGGGTGATGTGCTGGGTGAGTTGATGAACCAATTGGTTGGCGATTTCACCAATAAAATCCGCAAGGAGCTGCAAACCAACATCACACAAAACCAACCGAAAATGCTGGCTCTGAACAAGCAAGTTAACCTTTCTGTTGATACTAATCTCGATCGTCCACAAGCTCGTCGTGTTACCTTCTCTACCGCTAATAACAACATTTTCTACCTTGAGCTTGCGATGGATAAGACCGAATTCATTCAATTGGAAGAATTTGAAATCGCAGAAGACGAATGTCCAGATAGCATTCTTGAAGCGACTCAGAAAAAAATGCAAGAAGCGAACAAGCCAGCTCAAAGCTCAGGCAATGATTCTGCAGCAGATCTACTCGATGAACTGGGTATCTAGATTACGAATGCTCTAGTTAATCAGGAAAATCGTGTCACTAACGCCATCAATACGCTTGATGGCGTTTTTGTTTTTGTAGCCAACTCGGCTCATGCAGTCCAATGTTCACCGCCTCACTTGTTCATCAAACCAGTTTTGCCTTTCTGTTACCCGCGAAAACATGTAAAATGTTGGACTTTTAAAAATTTGCGGTACTGATTAAATTGTCGATGGATAAGAAAAAAGCCCTAAAGAAAATTGCCAAGTGTCTTGAGCTTGGAAATTCTGCGAACGTCAATGAAGCGGCCAATGCGATAAAAATGGCGCATAACTTGATGCTGAAATATGGTCTCGAAAAAGACGATATTGAATTTATCAAGATGGGGAAAACTCAGTCCAGTCACCTGTTACCTGCAAATATCAGTTCTACATTGCTGCGTGTTATTCGCGGTATCAACACCAAATTTGGCGTAGAAGCCGTATTGCTGAATCACAAAGGCCTCAAGCGTGTTGAGTTCATTGGTGAAGCCGACCGCGCTATCTTCGCAGCCTTCGCTTTCGATATCATTTATCGTGAACTGAATGAGCACACAGGCCAATTCAGAAATAGCTTTGCTGGCTCTGGCACAGGGTCATTAGAAGTGACACGCCGCGTAAACTCATTTGTTTCAGGCTGGGTTGAAGGTGCGCTTGAAAAGCTACCAACCATTACCCCAGACGACGAATCAAACAATAAGATCAATAACTACATTGATAAAGAATTCAAAAATATCGACCGTGAAACGTTCAAACAGCAACTGAGAGAAGCGATGAAAAACCTCACCGCCGATTATGAAGTTGGTTTGAAGAAAGGTCGTAAATTGTCTGTTAATCGACCAGTTGGCGGTACCCAGGCAGCTAAAAAGATAACTAAATCATAGAGCCACTTTACATTACTTCGACGTATTGATAAAAACCATCAATAAGATTTACAGGACTATGTCTGTCACTCGGATTCATTCGTTTGACAGAAGTACATGATGGAGAAAATACGTTGAAAAAAATCACACTAGCCCTAGCGCTTACTATCGCTTTAACGGGTTGTCAGGCAACTCAACGCCAAAACGCGACAACTGGCGAATCTGAGACTAACTCTGCAACTCAAGGCGCTCTAATTGGTGCACTCGCTGGTGCCGTTGCTGGTGCTGCTACTGGTGACTCTAAAGATCGTGGTAAACGTGCACTTATCGGCGCAGCAGGTGGTGCGGCTGTTGGTGGTGGAATTGGTTACTATTTTGACCGACAAGAAGCTGCCCTTCGTGAAGAGCTAATGAATTCAGGCGTTCAAGTTGAACGCGTTGGCGAAAACCAACTTCTACTTCGCCTAGAAAACGGCATCGGTTTTGATTCTGGCTCTTACGCTTTAGAATCAAGCATTCACAATACCCTTCGCGGCGTTGCTCGTATCCTCGTTGAATACCCAGACACTAGCCTAGTGATTGAAGGTCATACTGACAGCACTGGCAGCGAATCGACGAACCAAATCCTTTCTGAGCGTCGTGCTGAATCTGTTCGTGCATTCTTGATCTCTCAAGACGTTGCTGCAGGTCGTGCTATTGCTCGTGGTAACGGTGAGCGTTACCCTCTATGTGACAACAACACCTCTCAAGGTCGTGCTTGTAACCGTCGCGTAGAAATTCAAATCTTGCCGCTTAAGTAGCACGATTAAAGCCCAGTCCGTCTTTATCTCTTGAATTAACCACTATATAGTTGTTTATCAGTTATGTTACTCATTTAACGTGATAATAATAACCAACAACCATAAAGCGTATTCATACTGACATATCGATTCTGGGCTTTTTTACGAGACTTATCTTTTGCTGATCCTATCCAACATTCTGTCATCATCACTTCTTAGAGCTCTATTTCTAGCCCTCGTCTTTTCCACGATACAGCTGTCCACCACACGTTTCGTGCGCGCAGCAAGCAGTGATGAATTTTCACTAGAATCACAACCTCAAGATCCAGTTTCTCAATACCAGTTAGCTCAAGCTTATGAATCGGGTATCGACGTTCCTGTTAGCACCAGTGATGCATTGTATTGGTACACGCAGTCAGCAGAAAACGGTAACCCAAACGCGCAATTTAGACTGGGTGAATGGCACTTGGCAGGAACAGGTGTTGAACAAAGTAACAAGCTGGCTTTGGAATGGTTTATTAAAGCGGCGTTGCAAGGTAACCAGCGCGCACCTATCGAGGTAGCAAAACTCTACGAATCCTCGCTAGAACAAGACCTCCTTCAACCATTAGATAAAGCGCAGCTATGGTATGAAGTAGCCTTACAAGATAATCCACAAGCAGAAGATGGCTACAACCGCATTTTGGAAGCGCAATTCAACCAGCAACGTGCAAAACAGATCTCTTCAATAGAACAGCTCGATGACAGCATCGACTCTGAAATAGACACCAGTCAGGGGTTATCTAAGCACGTTCAATCTAACCAAGCATCACGCTCTAACCTCTCCAGTTCTAACCTAATTAGCTTTGACTATATGATTGGTGCTGCGTTGGCCGTGTTGATTTCAATTATCAGCATTATTGCGACGCTCGTTATCTCAAGAAAAAGACAAGCTCTGGAGTCGGGTGATTCGCGACAGCAACAACAATCACTTGAAGCGCAGCTTGCCTCGAAGGACCTGACGATTAAGCAACAAAAACGCCAGCTGCACACTATGTTCCACGAATTGAAGAAGCAGAAAAACAGCAAAGGTCTAAGTAATTTTCAAGTGGCTTGCGCGCTATTTGGCTACACACCTAGCTCAATCCCTGACCAAAAAAGCATCAAGATCCGATACAAACAGCTATCAAAGATCTACCATCCAGATGGTCACGGATGTGACGAAGAAATGAAACGTTTGAACAATGCGCTAAAAACCATTTTACAAAATGTTACAAAACCGTAAACAAACACACATCTTCATTTTTCAAGATCTCAAAGATATCGATTTTATTGGCGTTGCAATCGATCCCCCTCTCAAAAACGGGTAACAAACTATTAACTAATAGGTCTTACTTGTGTCATAATTTGCGCCGAAAATACACCTGACTTAAACAGGTGAGGAGAGAATATGTTCACAATAGAAGGCGTTTGTGATTGGTGCAAAAAGCCAAGCCTAGTTAAAAAGCACGACTACCTAGATGGTAAGTGTCATCATGCATGTAAAGAGTGCAATGATATTGCAACCATTGATGTTCGCCAGTTCAATATTGGTGAAATGGAAATGAGAGCAAAACTCTCCCAAGCGACATTGAGATAAGCAACACCGTGAAATATAAGAAAGCGCCTAAGGCGCTTTTTTTGTGCCTGCGGTTTTAGATCTTCTCTCTTCTATCTTCTATCTTCTATCTTCTATCTTCTATCTTCTATCTTCTATCTTCTATCTTCTATCTTCTATCTTCTATCTTCTATCTTCTATACAGGTATATACAGTACTTTTCTGTCAAAACCACTGTATACACCTGTATAAAGCTCACATTTTTTCAACTTATGAGACAAAACAACAAATTCATTCAAATTTAATTTATCGAATAATTTCAATGATTTAATTGTTTTTCATCCATAATTCCAAACGAAATCGTCCAATAATCCCGCAAAAAACGCTTGATCTTATAAGCAACTAAAACTACTGTATACACATACAGCATGTATATAAGGACAGCAAAATGATTCAAGCACACGTTAAAGCACAACACTCTAGCCCGCTAGTTCACTGCGCATTTACATCAGTTTCTCGTAAAAGCAAAAATTCAAACGAGGAAGCGTTGTTTGCAAGAATGGCGTTGCTGTCCAATCAACATCAGTGGTTACTGTTTACGGCTCAAACACCAAGACCATCGGCTAAGCAGCTTAAGCAACATAATGTTTGCTGCGACCGCGTTATTCATATGAAAGCCTCTCATCAAATGACTGAGGTAGAGACTGTCGAGAAAGCCATTCGATCTAAGAATGCAAGTGCGATTGTTGCAAGTTCATCGATTGATCAGTTCAGCCAACAGTACCTAAGAACATTAGGGTTACGCTTTCAATGTGAAGTCTTCTTTATGGATGCAAATTCAGAGCGTATTCACTAGGCCATATTGCTTAATAACATTTTGGCTCAAAACATTGTCCACAAACATAGCTTAATCTTTTAGCTAACAAACTTAAGTTAACTTAAGAAACAATTCGCCAAAACACAGTCCAAACATACTGCCTTCCCCTGCCCTACAATTCGCCAAATTTTTAGCGGATTGTTAGGCGGGGGTTTTTATTTAAACAACAGATTTAGCAATCGTTTGCTTTTTCTCTGGAAGCAAATAGTAGATTGGGTATAATGCCCGTCTAATCATGTGCACACCGCACTTCTCTGTATGACGTTTGATAAAAGATAGGAATGTCTAAATGAGCCTTGCTGATCAAGTTCTTGCCGTAAATGATGACCTACCAATCCGTACTGATAAACCTGTCCACAGTGGCAAGGTTCGTTCGGTCTACTGGTTAACTGAAGAAGATAGCCAACGACTAATTAAAGAGAAAGGCTACGATGTAGCACCAGATGCGCCTTTAGCAATCATGGTGATTAGTGACCGTATCTCTGCATTTGATTGTATCTGGCGTGGTGAAGGGAATCTTAAAGGTGTTCCAGGTAAGGGAGCGGCTCTGAATGCTATCTCTAACCACTGGTTCAAATTGTTTAAAGACAACGGACTTGCTGACAGTCATATTCTTGATATCCCTCACCCGTTCGTATGGATTGTACAAAAAGCTCGCCCAGTCATGATCGAGGCGATTTGTCGTCAATACATCACAGGTTCAATGTGGCGCGCATACGCAAACGGCGAACGTGAGTTCTGTGGTATCGAGATGCCTGAAGGCCTTGAGAAAGACAAGAAGTTGCCTGAGCTACTGATCACGCCTTCAACAAAAGGGATTCTGAAAGGTATTCCTGGCGTTCCAGAAGCTGACGATGTGAACATCACACGTAACAACATCGAAGATAACTTCGCAGCATTCAACTTTACTCAAGCAAGTGATATTGCACATTACGAGAAACTGCTTAAGGAAGGCTTCAACGTAATCAGTCAAGCGCTAGCAAACGTAGACCAAACCTTTGTTGATACCAAATTTGAATTTGGCTACGTCAACGATGCTCAAGGCAAAGAAAAGCTTATCTACATGGACGAAGTTGGTACTCCAGATTCATCTCGCATTTGGGATACTCAGGAATACAACAACGGCAACATCGTTGAGAATTCAAAAGAAGGCTTCCGTCAGTTCTTGCTTAACTACTTCCCTGATGCCGACATTCTTTTGAATAAAGAGCGTATGCCAGAGCGTGAAGCGTTAGCTCGTGACAATGAACTTCCACTGGATTCGCTAATGTCTCTGTCTCGCACTTACCTTGATATTGCTGCAAAAATCACAGGTGCGGAGATCGTACTGAGCGAAAATCCTAAGCAAGAAATCATTGATGTACTGCGCGCTGACTATGGTCTAATCGACTAGTTGCTTTATTGCTTAATCGCTTTATCTCAAAATAAAAAGCTAGAAAGCTAATAAGCTCGTAGACACAAGTTTTAGATACTAAAAGGGCCTCAATATTTGAGGCCCTTTTTACGTGTACGTTTTTACTATTTCTGAGAGACGTTATCGGCGAACTGAAGTTACAGCCTAATCGTGAACTCTTCTCCAGAATTACCCGCAATCACTAAATGACTGCGCGATTCAATATACTCGATCTGCTCTTCTTCAAGCGAATATGGCATCACCACTTTGAGCTCATTGATCCCTTCTAGCTTAGCAAGCTTGAGTAAGGTAACAATGTTCGACTCATCACTTTTACGCGTCGACATTGATTTCAATGCCATCTGCCATAAACGATCTTCAGGGCTTGCTAGCTCTTTAATGCTATCTCGCCAGACGGTACTGAACACTGGCGCAATTGTGGTGAGTGCTTCCAGAAAAGTCCATTTTTTACTGCATGAGGCGCCAAGAAATGTTGTGTAATCGAACTCTACACGCGTCTCTTCCTGTTTATCCATGATGTCCCCCGACACTTTGGCAACACAATATACTCAATATCTATCAACTCTTTCTTTATAGCAATAGGATATAGAAGAATAGTCTTTTATGACCTTTTGATTGGTTAAAAAGGCATATAAAAATCAAACTTGTAACAAAATAAGCACTGAAAAATCATATATGCACCTATTTGATTAATATTTTAGAGATAAAACTTATCCATCTATTTGATATCAATTATTCGACTCGCTTTTTTGTACTGAATACGCCAACCAGACCATGTCGGTAGCTCCCAACGTTTTGGCGATAACTTTCGGCTACCCGACTGATAATGGACGTAAATCAGCTTTCTTGCGGGCAAGTATTCGACATCGAGTTGCAAGTCGGCAAGGCTCAATGCAAACGGATATTTTTCCGAAAACTCTGAATAGAGCCAAGTTGGAATGCCATCGAACGGTATGTCTGCATGGTCGAACATTTCCAATTCGCTGACATCAGTAACACCTAACACTTCAAGCTGCTCTATAAACCATAGCTCAAAGTTAATGCTCTCAATTTCTGCTGTGTATTTAGTTTGTTCATCGAGACCGAGTTTCACATACAGCTGCCAGTGTTTGATTTCTTGAGTGCGAGCCTTTGCAAAACCCGGAAGCTGGTCTCCATTTAACACAAGGTCGACGATAGGCTTTAACGATAATTGCCCTTCAGCCGCGACGAGCTTGGTTGTAATCGTTCGGCCTGCGTATACCAACGCCATCTCAGTAAATACGCCATCGTCATTCACGACTGTTTCGCCTTGCTCCCACTCTCCTAGTTCAGCATCAATGAGAAGCTCAAGAGGAATGGGTGCCGTGACCGTCGCTAAGGTCAGTGTCTGCTTAACACCTCTTCCAGGCAAGCTGTGGGTATCCAACACCAACATCGCTTGCGCATTATCAGGGAAACGGTTCTGACGACCGAGTACCACCTCTAATGCTCCATTGGCAAACGCTTCTTTCCTTTTCAGTCGGCGCACAAACACCAGTTCAGGATGCAGATTCACAATGGTCTTGAGCAGTTCAATGCGTTGGAAACGTGACGCGACTTCTAGCTGAGGAAGTTCAAACACCTCACGCATTTGCTTTGCCAGTCCTTGCGCTTCATTCAGTGCCTGTTGGTCGATTTCTAAATGCGGATAATCGCGCCCACGCACAATCTGAATTAACAGGCTTAAATCACACCCTTCTTTCTCTTGTTGCGCGAGCGCTTCTAGATGTTCTGCATTATTCGGTAACTGATATAAGCGAGCAGGAACGGACAGCGCCGCTGTGAGATCGACCATTGCTTCTTTTAATGCTTTGGTTTTGATTCGAGTAACGATATCGGCATACAAGGCATCAATCGGCAACGGATACAGCTTTTTGCCATGCTCGGTAATTTGATGGTTGGCGTTAATCGCTTCCATCGTCAGCAAGGTTTGAGTTGCACTGTTTAGTGATTTCTCTGGAATAGGATCAAGGAAGAGCAAGCTCTCAAGTGGAGCACCGCAACATGCCGCGGCCAACATAGGCTCGGTCAGCTCTTCACGCTGTAATTCAGGCGGTGTGACTAACTCTAACGCCGCATGCTCACCATATAGACGCACGCAAACGCCATCCATTACCCTACCCGCGCGGCCAGCTCGCTGTTTGGCACTCGCTCGTGATATGGATTTAAGCATCAGTGTGGTTCTGCCATTACGCTGAACGGTGCGTCTCTCTAATCCTGAATCTATCACCACGCCAATGTCAGGAATCGTTAATGAGGTTTCTGCAACGTTGGTCGCAAGGATGACCTTTCTCAAACCATTACCTTCAGTATTAATATTACGACCCGATAACGCTAAATCTCGCTCTTTATCACTGACCGACGCATGCAATTTAACGACTTGGATATCTGGATTTTTCGCCAAGGCTTGTTCGCATTGCACGATCTCTTTTTTACCCGGCAGAAAAACCAACATATCGCCAGAAGAAGCGATCAGCTGATGATTCACTTCTTCCGCGATACGCTGCTCTAGATGTCGGATATCAGGCAGCGTTCTGGATTCATTCGCTCGGTGTTCAATCTCAACTTGATAAGTTCGCCCTTCACAGCTTATTCGATTCGCATCCAAATACTGAGCAAGGCGTTCACCCTCAATGGTTGCTGATGTGATCACCAAACGATGACTCGCTTTTTGTTTCAGAATCGCCACCAGCAGATCAATGTCCCAACGTCTCTCGTGAAATTCATCCACCACAATCACATCAAAGCTAGCGAGTCCATCTTCTGATAACCAACGCAGCGCGATACCGGGTGTCACAAAAACGACGCTAGTTTGCTCGTTGTATTCTGATTCAAGCTTAATCGCATAGCCCACTTTGCTACCCAACTTCTCGCCCGATTGCTGTGCGAGATATTTAGCGAGTGATGTACACGCGATGCGTCTTGGCTCCACCACCAGCACTCGCCCATGTTGAGAAGCCCAAATTGGTAAGCGCGTTGATTTACCTGATCCGGTTTCCGCCTCTACGACAAGGTGAGAATTAGCGATTTGTTCGTGGAATATGTTTTGATAAGCATCGATGGGAAGTAATGACATAAAATGGCGAGTCGCGAAAAAGTGTGAGCAAAGTATAACGAATTATCGTGTTGAAATTCGATAAGTGTGGGACAGAGGTAAGAATATCATTTTGTTTGCTCAGATCGCGGAGAAACTATTTACAATTGAATAACTAAACCGTTATCATTTTTCAGTTACCCTTTCTCCCATATTAGGCATCCAATGAACAACGATAAACGCCCTCTATATATCCCTTATGCTGGTCCTGCTCTACTAAGTACACCTCTTCTAAACAAAGGCAGCGCATTCTCTGCTGAAGAGCGCAGTTCTTTCAACCTTGAAGGTTTGTTACCGGAAACAACCGAAACAATCCAAGAGCAAGTAGGACGTGCATACAAACAATATTGTAACTTCGAAAGTGATATGGATAAGCATATCTACCTTCGTAACATCCAAGACACTAATGAAACGCTTTTTTATCGTTTAGTTCAAAACCACATCTCTGAAATGATGCCTATCATTTACACGCCAACGGTTGGCGCAGCATGTGAGAACTTCTCAAATATTTACCGTCGTGGCCGTGGTCTGTTTATCTCATACCCGAACCGCGATCGTATCGATGATCTACTGAATAATGCGACAAACCACAACGTTAAAGTTATCGTGGTTACGGATGGTGAGCGTATTCTTGGTTTGGGAGACCAAGGCATCGGTGGTATGGGTATTCCAATTGGTAAGCTAGCACTGTACACAGCTTGTGGTGGTATTAGCCCAGCTTACATGCTACCAATCGTGCTCGATGTGGGTACCAACAACCCTCAACGTCTTGCTGACCCTATGTACATGGGCTGGCGCCATCCTCGTATTACGGGTGCTGACTACGATGCATTCGTTGAAGAGTTCATCCAAGCGGTTCAACGCCGTTGGCCTGATGCATTAGTTCAGTTCGAAGATTTCGCACAAAAGAACGCAATGCCACTGCTTGAGCGCTACAAAGATCGCATCTGTTGTTTCAACGATGACATCCAAGGTACAGCTGCCGTAACGGTTGGTTCTCTACTTGCAGCATGTAAAGCAGCGAACAGCAAACTGTCAGATCAACGTATCACCTTCTTAGGTGCGGGTTCAGCAGGTTGTGGTATTGCTGAAGCTATCATTGCTCAAATGGTGTCTGAAGGTATCAGCGATGCACAAGCTCGCTCTCAAGTTTACATGGTTGACCGTTGGGGCTTGCTACAGGAAGGCATGCAAAATCTGCTTGATTTCCAACAGCGTCTGGTTCAAACCAACGAAAACACCAAAGACTGGGAAAGCGACGGCACTGGTTTCTCTCTACTTGACGTTGTTCGCCACGCGAAACCAACCGTATTGGTTGGTGTGTCTGGTGCTCCAGGTCTATTCAGCAAAGAAGTCATCAAAGAGATGAACCTACACTGTGAACGCCCTATCGTGTTCCCACTGTCGAACCCAACAAGCCGTGTTGAAGCAACGCCAAACGACATTATTCGTTGGACTGATGGCCAAGCACTGGTTGCGACAGGTAGCCCATTTGAGCCAGTCGTTCACAACGGCACAACTTACCCAATCGCTCAGTGTAACAACAGCTACATCTTCCCAGGTATTGGCCTTGGTGTATTGGCTGTGAATGCTTCACGCATCACTGACGAAATGCTAATGGAATCGAGCCGTGCACTTGCTACGTGTTCTCCACTAGCAATCAATGGCACAGGCGCTCTGCTTCCACCATTGGAAGAGATCCACACGGTATCTAAGAAGATTGCTCTTGCTGTAGGTAAGAAGGCGATTGAACAGGGCGTTGCTCTAGAGATCACTGAAGATGCACTGCAACAAGCGATTGACCAGCACTTCTGGCAGCCAGTTTACCGTCGCTACAAGCGCACAGCATTCTAAATAAAGAGCGTTAACTCCTCTTCTAAGAGCCTCTGCAATTGCAGGGGCTTTTTTCTTTACACTGTCTTGTCTTTTTAACTGATTTTTCTCATTTTTATTTGGTATTATCGAGCACTCAAAAATTAATGCTCAGTCAAAGGACCATACCGAGAGTGAAATTTGATTCTCACATTATCCGTAGCTACATAAAAAAAGCTTACAAAAAACTGCAAGGTTTTCTGTTTGGCGCTTTCCTCGTGTTCTTAGTAGGCAGCGCTGCGGTTATTGCGATCGATTATTGGGTTTCATGGCAAGCGGAAGATCGCATTATCTACGATATAGATGAAGTGCCCGAGCTTGAGGTCGCCGTTGTGCTTGGCACGAGCAAATATTTGGGTCGAACACTCAACGACTATTATAAGCACCGAATCGAAGCTGCAATTGAGCTTTTCGATCGTGAAAAAGTGGACCAATTTCTACTGAGCGGCGATAACGCTCATCGCTCTTACAATGAGCCGTGGACGATGAAACGCGACTTGTTAAAAGCGGGCGTCCCCGAAGAACGCATCAATCTAGATTACGCAGGTTTCAGAACCTTAGACTCGATTGTTCGCGCCAAAAAGATATTCGATACCGATAACTTTCTGATCATCACTCAAAAATTCCACTGTGAAAGAGCGCTGTTCATCGCCAACTCTTACGATATTCACGCGCAGTGTTTAGCCGTTTCAGGGCCAACCCATCACTCGGGAAGCTCAATACGTTTACGTGAAGTGTTTGCGCGCACCAAAGCATTCCTTGATCTGTATATTATGGGGACAACGCCAAAGTTCCTTGGACCTAAAGAGCCGATTCAACCGAGTCCAAAACCGGAATCATTTCCGATCCCAAACCCTATCACTGACCCAACTGTAAACCCTGTTGTAGACCCTACAACAAGCCCGATTGCAGACCCAGCAGAGACCGATGTGTAGAAAACTACACATTTTGAATTTGTTGCCTCACACTTCCCCATTGTTAAGCAAAAACACACCAACACTCCTTTATTAACTTGAGTAACATTCTTCCAACAAAGTCTGACCCTACATCAAGCTATATACCTCGAAAATAATAAGCACAACTCAATGAAGTCGTGCACCAATACAACGAGGATAAACAAAAGGAGCGTCTTATGACGGCACTTGTTACTACACTGAAACACTGGTTGTTTACCCGCAACAGCATGATATTGATTGGTAATTTCACGCTATTTGCAGTTTTGCTCAATACCCTGCCATTCGAAGCGCAAGTGAATACAGGTTTAAGTATTCTCGTGTTCGTTGCCATTCTATGGTTAACAGAAGCTATCCACGTCAGCATCACCGCTTTGCTCGTTCCCCTATTGGCTGTCTTGTTTGGTGTATTCAACACGCCCGCAGCGCTGGCTAACTTTTCAAACCCAATCATCTTCTTATTCATGGGTGGCTTCGCATTGGCAGCCGCACTGAACAAGCAAGAGCTAGATAAAGCGATAGCTGACAAAGTACTGCTGATAGCAAAAGGCAGAATGTCGGTCGCTGTGTTCATGTTGTTCGGTGTGAGTGCAGGCCTATCAATGTGGATCTCAAACACGGCCACCACTGCAATGATGCTTCCTCTTGTTCTTGGTATCATGAACAAGGTTGACCAAAGTGAAGACCGCAACACCTACGTTTTCGTACTGTTAGGTATCGCTTACTGTGCTTCAATCGGTGGTATCGCAACCTTGGTTGGTAGCCCTCCAAACGCAATTGCGGCGGCAGAAGTTGGCTTGAGCTTCACAGAGTGGATGGCACTTGGCCTACCAATCTCAATGATCTTACTGCCAATCGCGATGATTATTCTTTACGTGATGACTAAGCCAAAGCTTGACCACAAATTCGAGCTAGACCACGCTCCCGTTGAGTGGACAAACAGCAAGAAAATCACACTGTCTATCTTCCTTCTAACCGTAACGCTTTGGATATTCGGTAAACCAATCAACGCAATGATTGGCGGATTCTCTAAGTTCGACAGCTTGGTAGCGATTGGTGCGATTGTACTATTAGGCGCTTCTAGAGCGGTGGAATGGAAAGACGTTGAGAAGACGACAGACTGGGGTGTATTAATCCTGTTCGGTGGCGGTATCTGTCTAAGTAACATTCTTAAAGCAACAGGCACCAGCGTATTCCTAGCACACTCACTAAGCGGATTTTTAGAAACAGCAGGCGTACTGCTTACGATTCTAGCCGTGGTAGCGTTCGTGGTATTCCTAACGGAATTTGCAAGTAACACAGCAAGTGCAGCATTGTTAGTACCAGTATTCGCAACCATTGCTGAAGCGCTGGGTATGTCTCCGGTAATCTTGTCTGCACTGATTGCGGTTGCTGCATCTTGTGCCTTCATGCTACCAGTAGCGACACCACCTAACGCAATCGTGTTTGGCTCGGGTCACATCAAGCAGAAAGAGATGATGCGAATCGGTATGGTGTTGAACCTAGTTTGTATCCTAGTTCTGACTCTATTCGCTTGGATCTTCTGGTAAACACTAACGTCTTAAAAGCGCATGCTTACAGGAATGCTCCCCTAAACTGGTTGAACTTCCCCCGGTTCAACCAATACAAAAATGCCCGCTCAGTTTGAATCTATCAGTCAACTGAACGGGCACATAAAAACAAGAAACGCTTTTCCCTTTTGGTGGCTCTTCGCCACCTTTTTTGTATCAGCTCGCCATCAACCTATCATTACCGCTCTAAGACCTGGTTCTCACGCCACACTTGGCACCAAACGCGTCCAACCCAACAGCAACATAGATGCACACAATACCCACACTACAGTCGCTAACGAGAGTGTCGACACCAAATTGTATCGATAACTGAACACATACACTGCGCCAAGATAAGCGGCGTACGGGACAAGCGAAAACAGACCAAACAGCGCTGTGGTCCGCAACTCGACCATGGTTTGTTCCGTGCCGACAATGTAGTGAGCAATCAGAGCAAAGGTGGGAAACAGCGGCACTAAACCAGAGATATAGAAACTCTTACTCTTCGACAATAGTGCAATCAACAAAACCGCCGCGGCACCCAGCAGACATTTAAAGAACAGTGAGATCATTTTTTATACGTTATCCAAGCAAACCAACAAAGGCTCTAGAGGGTAAACTCATCTAACAGCCATAAAAACGCCACACGTCACATATGCACGCGTGGCTTATAAACTAGTCAAAACAATTTTCAGATTAGTGACTCAAGATCACCTGATTTCGACCTGAATGCTTCGCTTGATATAAAGCTTCATCAGCGCGAGCAATGGTCTCTGTCACTCGCTCTTGCTTCATCTCGGCAACACCAATACTGCATGTCAGTGGATCGCCATGCACCCAAAGGTGCTGGCTCACTAAAAGTCGAATTTTCTCGGCCTTTCTTTGTGCTTCGCCAAGATCAGTCTCGGGGCAAAAAACAATGAACTCTTCACCACCCCATCTCACCAACTTATCGGTAGCGCTGATCGAGCTGCCCACCACCATGCTGAACTCACGTAAAATATGGTCACCCATTTGGTGCCCGTACTTGTCATTCACGCTCTTGAAGTAGTCGATATCGAGATACAACATGCCCAGCTTGCCATGTCCTTGCTTCACATGTTGTGACTGCATTTTCAACCAATCACGAATCGCGTGGCGGTTTAGTATTCCGGTTAATTCATCACGGTGAGCCTTTTCAGAAAACTCAAAATTTTGCTCTCTCAATGCTCGGTTGACGTTCTTTAGATGGTTGTGTCTCTTTTCAACAATCACCATGCGCTTCCTAGAACGGTGCAATTCTGAAATCAAGAACACGGTGCCCGTCCCCACCCAGATAAACAGCAAAATTAAGAACAAGCTCTCGCCAGTGATATAAGAGCCTTCAAACTCAATGCTACGGATAACGATTCTATGATGGCCAAGCTTCGCCCCGGACGCAGTAGCAAACTCAACCATATTCACGTTCGAATATTCAGGCGCGGAGTGCTCTAACGCAATATCGTTATCCGCTAACCACCATGTCATTACTTGCAGGTTTTTGATCGGGATTTCAATCACACCACCATCGACTCCTGGAGAAAACTCCATCCCGTTGTACTTATGTGTGTACTCGTCATCAGGAACCGAATAAGCAGGATTATAATTACGCAGGTAAGTTCGCAAACGACCGCTAGAATCGGCCTCCGCATGGTAATCAATATTGACTCTAAAGGTGTGATACTGAGAAAGGTCAAGGCCAGTGGTAATGTCTGGGCTGATACGAATCGATAGGCCGCAATAAGGCCACGGATACTCAGACTTTTTAAGCTCACAGTCGAGAATATACTGGCCATTTTGATAAGATAATTGGGACGTACTGACGCCTCTATCTACTTGATCGCTGGTCGCGATAAACTCATATTTATCAGGGGTAATTGCCGTTATCACACGATTTCCGCTCACACGGTAATACTGGACAATCGCCAGCGTCGTGATAACTAAAAAGATGACTATTTTATGGATCCACTTCACGTCTAAGCTTCCGGCTTAAGGTCCCTATAGTTGGGATTTCACGATAGAAAATAAGTTAGGTAAATTAGTGATCTTAATGCAAATAATTTACTAAAAAACGTTATATCACGCCTGAACAAAATGTCATACCATAATTTTGAACGAGTGTTTGCTCGTCAATTATCCATCGCAATAATCAAGTAATATTGCGTATAAAAACAGGCCCTATTTGTTATACTCATCGCATAATCATCGTTAACCGTATCGCCTGTTCACAAGGCGAGCGAGTGGACGAAATAATAATCAAAATACAACGAGTAATGTCATGTCTTTATTAGCAAAAGGTACACTCAAGAAGATGAGTGCTTCCCTTGATGGTGCGGTTACTTACCGTTTACCTGTAGGTGAAGAGTTTGTAGAGCTAAACCCTCTGATTGGTAAAACCATCAACCTCACCCATACCGGCAATATTTTTTGTTGTTCGTGTGGTAAGAAAACCAAGAAAAGCTACTCTCAAGGCCACTGCTTTGTGTGCATGAAAAAGCTAGCAAGCTGCGACATGTGCATCATGAAGCCAGAGACTTGCCACTACGATGAAGGCACTTGTCGTGAGCCTCAATGGGGTGAAGAGAACTGCATGGTTGATCACTTCGTTTACCTATCGAACACATCAAGCCTTAAGGTGGGTATTACTCGTCACACTCAAATCCCTACCCGCTGGATTGACCAAGGCGCGACTCAAGGTTTGCCTATCTTGAAGGTAAAAACACGTCAGATTTCTGGCCTGATCGAAGTTGAGTTAGCAAAGCACATTGCTGACAAAACCAACTGGCGCACGCTGCTAAAAGGCGACGGCGACGATATGGAGTTGGTAGAAAAAGCCAAAGAACTGTTGCCGTTGGTTGAGGATAAAATCCAAGAGATCAGAGCGAAGTTTGGTGACGATGCTATCGAGATTCTGAGCGAAAACATCACTTCATTGAGCTACCCAGTTGAGCAGCACCCAGTGAAGATTGTGTCGCATAACTTTGATAAGAACCCTGAAGTGACAGGCGTACTTCAAGGCATTAAAGGTCAATACCTTATCCTAGATACTGGTGTGATTAACATCCGTAAATTTGGTTCTTACGAAGTGGAAGTGTCTGCATAACTTGTAGAACTTAAGCGTTTCTTATAGTGAGAAGCGTTTAGTGAATAGCCAAAAACTAAAATGCCCTCAAGTGATGACTTGAGGGCATTTTTCGTTGTCGATTCTATTCGCTTTCGGTGACGATTTTAGGCGTTAGAGCGCAACCACATCTCCGTCGACACAATTCTTGCCATTGGCTTTCGCGCGATAGAGAGACTGATCGGTTAAATTCACGAGTGCGTCAATAGTGACACCGTCTTCACAAGCTCGACTATCACTGATTCCGATACTGACACTCGAATTAAATCGAACCTGTTCATCAATTTTGAACTCAACGTGATGGAACTGTTGGCGAATCTCTTCTGACACCTCGTATGCTAGTTCAAGAGACGCATTTGGGATAAAGATAATGAACTCTTCACCACCCCAACGGCCTGCGACTCCACCCACTCTATCGGCATTGCGCTTGGCAATATTAGCCAAAGCACAAATGACCTCATCACCAACCATATGACCGTAAGTGTCATTAATCGACTTAAAATCATCGATATCCAACAACATACACACAAGGTAATTTTCAGAGATAATATGCTCTCTTAGCCATTCATAAATAGCCCTACGATTGAGCAAATCCGTCATTTCATCGTAATTAGCTTGGTGAACCAACTGCTTTTCCAACATCACCTTTTGCGTCACATCTTCGAGCACAACCTGAACCGCAGGCTGACCTTTCCACGTAATCGCATTGTCGTAAATATTGAAGAACCGATGAACGCCGTCAAAGCCGATATTTTCAACCACGGTACTCGTGCCAGACAACTCCCCCGACACGATCGCGTGATAGTGCTTGCTGATGCCATCGGTATTCTGTTTTGGTACCAGTTCAAGGATAGAGTCCAACTCTAATACTTGCTCGATAGAAGCCGCGCCTTGCATGTTGACCCAAGATTGATTGACCATCAGCGGTTTGAAATCTCGGTGAACCAAGATGCCCTGCCCAGATTGCATGATCATGTCGTGATACATCTTATCTTGCTCACGCACCGCATTTTGCAGCTGAATCGCAGGGGAAAGATCGATAACCGTGACTTGCAGTGCAGGCCTTCCCTGCCACTCCGTCACATGGTCGATAGAAAACACGGTGAACTCTCTGCCATTACGATCAACATTGGTATAGGTGTGAACCTGAGGGTCGCGTTGACCACTGACTGTTTCAAGGTAATTTTGATAGGCGAGAACATGATAATCTTCTGAGATTAGATCTAGAAAGCTATCGATATTAGAAAGTAGTTCTTCAGGCGATGGGTATCCATAGATGCGAGCATAGTTAGCGTCAACACTAACTACATTCATATCTTGAATAGTTATTACACCATACGTGGATTCGAAATTTATTGAAGACATTGCCAACTCCGCACTCTAGCTACACTTCATAAACTGGAGCATAACAACACATCCAGCCAACGCTTCCACAGAATCTATCACGCGTTAGGGACATTAATATAGTATCTAGTATATCGTACTGTTGCGGGCTTCTCTACAATTCAATCGCCAACACCAGTTATCAAAAGTAGACAAGTCTCTCATTCCTATTACGCGCGTCAAAAAACAAAAAAAGATAACGTATATCTATGTAAGCATTAGCTTTTCTGTTTTGGGCGTTAACTTAGGTAGCTAGCGCTAATCACGACTCTTTTCAATTCCGTTAATTATTCACTTCTATCTTGTTGGCTGTTCGTTTAAAACCTCGTCGTTACTCATTCCAATCCGAAAAGTAAGCGACTAAGAAGTCGATTGCTAGCCGTGCTCTCTGGGGTAAAAAACGACGATTTTGATATACGACCCAACTGCTGGTTCCTGCTCCCCAATACTCTTCAAGCACCGGAACAAGCTTTCCATTAGTCAGACCGCCATTGAAACTACTTTTAGGAAGGTAGACAACACCAAGCCCCTCTTCACATGCTTTCAGTACTGCACTCGAATTGTTACTGCGCCAGCGCCCGTGCACTCGTACTGCATTTAACGGCTTGCCCTCTTTTTCAAATAGCCACTGATCACTGTTGGCAATAATGCAGCTGTGCATTTTTAACTGCTCTGGATGAGTTGGCGAGCCAAATTGCTCTATATATTCTTTGCTGGCTGCGGCCGCCATTGGGCGATCGACGAGCTTTCTTGCCACCAAACCGGAATCGTCTAACCGGCCGTAACGAATGGCGAAGTCGATACCATCTTCGATGAAGTTAACCATCTTGGTATTGAAGTTCATCTCTATGGTGAGCTCAGGATGATCTTTGGCAAACTCCATCAACGCCGCCGCGACATGATTTTCGGCAAACGCACCAGCAGCACTCACACGCAAAGTACCGCTAAGCTGAGTCTGCTGAGACGTGACTTGTTCATTCGCTTGCTGAAGCCCTATTACTAAGTCTTTGCACTGTTGATAATAGGTGTGACCCGATTCGGTCAGGCTTACCATTCGTGTAGATCGTGCAAGCAACGCCACACCCACTCTCTCTTCTAACCTTGAAACTTGGCGACTGACATGGCTGGTACTGCAACCCAGTTGTTTTGCTGCTGCAGAAAAACCGTGGCATTCAGCTACCGCAACAAACTCATTAATCCCTTCAAAGCTGTCCATACTTCACCTGTTTACATCTAACGAATTCACATCCGACTAATTCTCATTCGACTGTTGCTATATAGCAATAATGTTTTGTCTATTCGGCATATTATCACTCAAATGGTTTACTACTAGTATTACAGATAACGAAACAGCGGCATCTCTATTAATAAAACTGATGTCTGCCTTAAAAACGTGGATGTCTAAACAACGACGCTGAAACCAAACAAACGTGCTCAAAGGGACGAATCATGAAAAAAATACTAATACCTGTAACTAACCACGCAACACTAGGCGATACAGACCAAGTGAACGGGACTTACGCGCCTGAACTGACTCATGCTCTGAAAGAGATCTTGGCTGCTGGTTTTGAGTACGACATCGCTTCTATCAAAGGTGGTAAAGGCCCGTTGTATGGGACAGATATTGAAGGGGATTCAGTAAACGCGGAGATCTTGGCTGATGATGACTTCCAGAACCGCATCAACAATACGATTCCTGTAAGCCAAATTAATGCAGCAAGCTACGATGCTATCTTCTACCCAGGCGGATTCGGCTTGCTTTCAGACCTAGCAACCAACGAGCAATTCGCTGCTATTGCGGCTAAGCATTACGAAGATGGTGGTGTGATCGCATCAGTATGTCACGGCCCCGCGGCTCTGCTTCCGATTGTTCTGAGCAACGGTGAAAAATTACTAAGCTCTAAATCGGTGACTGGCTTTACACGTGAAGAAGAGATCGACTTTGGCACCATCAACGACATTCCGTTTCTACTGGAAGAGTCTCTTGCTCGCAGCGCAGCGCGTTTCAACAAGGTTCAACCTTGGCAAGAGCTTGTGATTGTTGATGAGCGAGTGATTACAGGCCAGAACCCGACTAGCGCACACGCAGTAGGTGCCGCTCTGGTTAAGCAGCTGTCTTAGTAGACTTTACTAAACAGATATAAGTTCATGAAACAAAAAGAGCATACTTACACCTCAATATTCATGAGAGAAGTATGCTCTTTTCTAATTCTGTCGCTATTAAGTGCTAGTGACTTCTTGCTAGTGACTACGCAAGATCCCTTCAAGCACATTGAACAGCAAGTCGATCTCTTCAATCGAGTTGTAATGCATACAACCAATACGCACCACGCCCTGCTCTTCAATACCCAACTGCTTCACCAACCCTAATGCATAGAAGTGACCATTCCACACACAGATATTATGCTCACCCAACTTCTTGGCGATGAACTCTGGAGAATGGTTTTCAAAGGTAACGGCAAAGGTTGGCGTTCTTAGGTTCGAGTCAAACTCCGTTTTACCATAGAGTTTTGCGCCTTCCAGATCGCCCAAGCGTTTTAGGAAGTACTCACTCAGTTGGCTTTCATGCTTATTATAAAGCGCGTAGCTTTGCTCTAAACGAGAACGCAATGAGTCAGTTGGCTCACCAAACTGCGCCAAGTAATCCACCGCTGCAATCACACCGGCAAGGCCTTCAAAGCTTTGCGTACCGGTTTCAAAACGGCCAGGGCCAATGTTTGTGGCAGGCTCTACCTTGTAAGGCTTTAAAGTATGCAGCCATTGAGGTGCAACATAAGCAATGCCGACATGCGGGCCGAAGAACTTATAAGCTGAACACGCTAAGAAATCACAATTCAACTGTTGAACATCGATCAGATGATGAGGAGCGTAGTGAACCGCATCAACATAAACCTGCGCACCGTACTGATGTGCAAGCTCGATAACTTTCGCCATATCAACAATCGAGCCAGTGGTATTCGAAGCAAAAGTCACAGCAACCAGCTTGGTTTTCTCGTTAAGCAGCGACTCAAAGTGCGCCATGTCTAGGCTGCAATCCGATTCGTCGACACGAACTTGGCGAACAATCGCGCCTTTGTCGTCTGCCGCTTGCTGCCAGCTCGATACATTCGAATAATGATCTAACGCCGTGACGATAACTTCATCGCCCTCTTTCCAATCTCGGCTGATCGCTCGGCTCAGTTGGAAGGTCAGCGATGTCATGTTCGCACCGAACACAACGTTGCCAGAAGACTCCGCATTAAGCAGTGCTTGCGCCGCTTCTCGCGCTTGCTGCATTAAGCTTGTGGTCTTTTGGCTAGAAAAATAGTGCCCACCTAGGTTTGAATTGAAATGCCCTAGGTATTCGGTCATTGAAGCTAAAACATTCTCAGGCACCTGAGAGCCACCCGGCCCATCAAAGAAAGTGACTGGCTTGCCATTATGATATTGGCCTAACGCGCTAAACTGTTGGCGCACATCATTAAGAGTGAAGGACATTGCGCGCATCCTTAGCCGTTAGAACAAACACATCCATGTAGCCCATCTCGCCGTGGTCTATGGTACGAATCGGTTGTGCATTGTGCCAAAGCTTACTATCTGCAAGCATGGCCACTTCGCCATCGCCTAACACTTTTCTAAAGAATGGTGCTTCGTGGCTATCTTGATACAGCATCACTTCACCACCAACGATGTTGTGACGAGTAACACCAATGATCGCGATGTGGTCAAAACCATCTTGGTGAACACCTTCTGGTGCAACCTGAGTTTCTTCAAAAATAGCGGCGATGCGGATCTGATGGATTTCGATTTCTTGTCCGTCTTCAAGCCCGTTGGTTTCAATAAACAGTTCACATATTTCCTGCATGCCTCCACTGCTTAGGATTTGTGCTTCAATCGGCTCGAATTGACGAACAACGTCACCTTGAAAGTGATTAATGTCTTCAGACTGAACAAAGTTATGTTTGTCTAGCTCAACGACTTGTCCATTACTGAATTCAACCACTGAGTACCTTCTCAATCGGAACTGGCCATCCGCATGCTCTGTGCTTGGTAGCTTAGAGAATGATGGTGACAACTCCTTAACCGCGTGGTTACTGAGGTGGGTAATATGTAGGGTATTTTCGTGAGCATGTAACATCATCGACTCCTTAATGATTGTTAATTAACTTTCGATATTTAACGTTTTATTTACATAAAGGATACTTGAAGATCTTGCCAAATCAACATTAAACAATCATTTATCCCGTCAGATTTAATAATTCAGACACTAAATCCAATCGAGAAATAAAAAACAGTGTATAACACCAGAATAAAAGATGACCAACTCTTAAAACTAGCACACTCCACTAGCTAGTTATAAATCCCTGTAAATTTAAACTCAACGATATTATTAACTAGCAAGCCAGATTTCATATTGTGTCAGCCCTTTCCCTTTAATACGCCAGCCTCCTTGCCTGAGTTCAGGCATCACACTCGCCATCATTCATTTCTATGCTTTTGCACAAAGAAATACGACCTACCTATCAATTGGCAAGCTATTGATTATTTACACAACAAACTGAAATTGGTTAATTTATGAGTACGCCAGAAACCAAACGCCTTTGCTTGCGCGTCTGGAACAGGTCGAGTTCGGGGGGAACTCGACCGCCCTCAATGGTTTACTTCTTTTAAGAGAGCGACTTGATAGTTCTTTTAGTCTCGAAGTGTTTGAAGTGAAATGCCGTGGGTGGGATTTACTTAGTGGTTTCTGACAAACGAAAACATGAAGCTACATCAACTATGGAAATAGCTGTAACTTCGAGAGAAACGGCATGTGTTCACAAATGTTAGGGGCTCTCCCCTAACACTATTTGCACCGTTATTTGGTAGGCGTTTTAATACAGTTCGTTGCTAACATTAATGCTCCATCACGAAATGTGATTATAGTAATTACTTGATAGTTTTAATTGTCATTATTTATTCCAGAACCTTACCTTTGGAGCCGGTGATCTTTTGTAACTCAGTAATAACCTTCTCAGTATTTAAATGGACTGAATCAACTTCGATTAAAACGCTAAAAAATGTGTCTTCTGACTTAATGAACGCTCTATAACCACGGTTTCTCAAATCAGCCACAACCATATTTGCATTTTCCTCACTTCTAAGTGCCATTAATGCAATGATATCGTTTGATGAGGCCTCCCTCTTAATTATAGAGTTATCAATGTGAGTTACTAAAGCGTCAGAAATTTGATTCTTTATTACATTGAAATAAAAATCATTCGAAGAGCTTCTTGCCCCCCCACTCATCAAACCACCACGGTTATTAGGCTCTACAACCAGTTGGTCTCCATTCAATATGGACCCAAATCGAATATCAGATGAAATAACATGACCATAAGTATTCCCTCCTCCATTTTCAAGTTCCATGCAAGATATTGATACTGATAAAAAATCTTCTAAATTAGTCTTAGGAATCAAACGTGCCTTAGTAAATTCCCCTTTGATTTTCTCTTTCAAAGTAAGTGCATCAAAGGGACAGCCCTCATCCTGAATAAACATTAGCCCAAGGGTGTCTTGGGATGCGGCGACCAAAGGGCTCAACAAAATCGGAAATGGTAGAAAAGCTATTACACATCGTTTTATAAGTCGTTTAAAAATCATAGTCTATTTTAAATGAGTATTAATTACGCTCAGACTAACAGCGTTCAAACATTGGGTTATTGACTCATATCATTTACTTAGATGAGACAGTCTTGATATAATTATTTCGATACATTTATCAATTAATCATAAGCTTACGTAATATTAGGTTTGTCAAAACTAACGAATTACAACTGTACAGAGTTGTCCCACAACTAATTTTTAATGTATTTAACTTACATCTACCCCCTCCTTGAATCCAATTTTCACCGAACTGCAATAATCAGACATAACTAACCATCTACTTGATCTATTTAAATTAAATTTTTTAAGCTTCCAGTTATAATAAAGGCTTTAAATCTAAAAGGTTTCACTATGAACGCAGGTGAGATTGGCACAGTAGCTGGACGAATTTTTGAGTACAAAGCGCCATTTAATTGGATTATCAGAAGTCAAGAAGATCAAGATGATCATGGAATTGACTGTGAAATCGAACTGAAAGACTCGAACGGAAAAGCTCTCGGCCAAGAAAGCGTGTTTAAAATTCAGCTTAAAGGTCAAGAGAACTGCTCATTTATTAATGATGGACAGAAGCTGTCGTTCTCGGTTTCTCACGCCCGTCTTCAGTATTATCTCAAGTTCAATATCCCAGTGATACTAGTTGTTGTTGAAGTGTCTAGCGAAGAGATTTACTGGGTTTCTGTTACTGACAATCAAGAGATCTTGGAGAAAGTAATAGATTCATCTACTAATACTTTGACTGTCCATTTACCAGTGGAAAACAAGCTCGAAAGAAACGACTCCGTAGCATTCGATAAATTGCTGGTGGCTGTTCAAGAATGTTGGGACTTTCTGTCTTTACGAGATCTTAAGCTTGCGGTTAACAACTGTAAAACATTGCAACCAGAAGCTTTGAATACATGTATTGAACAAGTTGGTGACGCTTTGTTCAAGGCTTACCATATCAAGTTAGACCAACTCCTTCTTGCTAGAGCATTTGATGATCTTTATCAGCAAGCCAGTGACATTATTCAATCGCGCATTGTGCCAGCTAAAGATAGGTTCTTGGCTACACTTTATTTCGGCGTTGTTGATCAAATCAGCTTGAAGATCAACGATGCCATATTTGACTAGCCGTTAGCTTCTAACGGGCATACCTAGTCCTATGACTTTGTTTATA